>NZ_JAGXJT010000297.1:0-238 GCF_019091205.1 Bacillus sp. GbtcB14 | reverse complement strand
CCAACCAAAAAGCGGCGGCGGCTCGCAGGAAAACGCGAAGCCACGACCTTTCTTGCCGCTTTCATCACCCAGACATAAAATCCCCCGCTAAAAAGCGGGAGATTTTTTTTTATAATTCTTCCTTTTTTTCCTCTAATGCAGGTAACTTCTCTTTTTTAGGTTTACCAAGCTTTAACACAAAGAAATATAAAGAAAGTAACGTAATAAGAAAAACAATTAAAAATGGATACGGAGAATA
>NZ_JAGXJT010000296.1:0-239 GCF_019091205.1 Bacillus sp. GbtcB14 | reverse complement strand
GTCGATGTATTACCGTCTCCCCAATATGTTGCTAATTGCCGCCTGAGTTGAAAGTTAACTAGAACAGACTGAGCTCGAACCATAACATCATCATACATTCTCCATTGCGCAGTGTTTGCCATTTGTCTATAAGAGGTTCCAGGAGTAGCATCTGCCATCTTTGTAAGACCAATATTTGTTCCCATTGCCATCAGGGTTGCTAATACTACATTCTTCTCTTCTTTATCAGGAGATTTGTT
>NZ_JAGXJT010000295.1:0-239 GCF_019091205.1 Bacillus sp. GbtcB14 | reverse complement strand
TTTTCATTCCGCCTACAGAGTTAAACGGTGCACTTCATGGCGATACAGTATTAGCTCGTGTTAGCGCACAAACAAGTGGATCACGCCAAGAAGGTTCAATTGTACGTATTTTAGAGCGTGGAACGAAAGATCTAGTTGGTACATATACAGAATCGAAAAACTTTGGATTTGTTATACCTAACAATAAGCGCTGGACAAGTGATATCTTTATCTTGAAAAGTGCATCAATGGGTGCTGTA
>NZ_JAGXJT010000294.1:0-240 GCF_019091205.1 Bacillus sp. GbtcB14 | reverse complement strand
TGCCCTAATCACAATAACGATAACACAGATGAGTGACTCGCCAAATCACTTTTCGGGACTTAAAACTCGAAACTAAAAGTTTCCCTATTAATAAAGCTCATGGCAATACCCTATATAACCCAAAATTGGCTAAAACTAGGGTTCTGGAAAAACCCCCAACAGGCAGACCGGATCCAACCGGTATCCCGGTTCTGGGGCACCAACCCGGCGCCCGGTTGGTATAGACCACCCAGGACCGGA
>NZ_JAGXJT010000293.1:0-240 GCF_019091205.1 Bacillus sp. GbtcB14 | reverse complement strand
CCTTACGCTTATTCCCAACCCCCGATCCAGGATGAATTCCCGTGTCAGAAATTTGTATCGTACTATTTACTCGTTCAATAGGACGGGCAGCTAACGCATCAATTACAATGACAAAGTCTGGCTTCGTCTTCTCAATGATTCCATAATTGACGTCGCTCGTTTCGATTCCAGTAATTCCCATTACCCCCGGCCGAATTGCACTAACAGGCCTAAACCCTTCTCCTACACTTTCAGGCTGCA
>NZ_JAGXJT010000292.1:0-240 GCF_019091205.1 Bacillus sp. GbtcB14 | reverse complement strand
GCACCAAAAGGTGAAATACGTGGGAAGAACATAGACGCAAATGCGATGACTGCTGCAATTACTAATGCTCCAATTAGCACCGGCTTTTACACCGTGCCCTCTATCATCTGTATGTATGAATAGACAGACGTTGCAAGTAGCAAGATAAGCATAATACACGTTTTGCCTACTGTCCCGCCAATTGTCATCGCAGAAGCGCTTGCTCCCGCTTTACGGAATGCCTCTTTTTTCAACATTGGA
>NZ_JAGXJT010000291.1:0-240 GCF_019091205.1 Bacillus sp. GbtcB14 | reverse complement strand
ACCCTGCACCTGTACCACGATTAGTTGTTGGATACTGTTCCGGTGTATAAGCGTATAATCCACCCCAAGCACCAAAATTAAAGAAGGATAGTAACATGCCTGCTACAATTAATTCTGTTAATGACTCCGCCACACCAAACAAGTAAGCACTACACGCTGTACCGTTTAAATACGTAACTAAAACAAACTTACGACCAAGTCGTTCTATAAACCAAACCGCTGTGAAATATCCTGGCAAAT
>NZ_JAGXJT010000290.1:0-240 GCF_019091205.1 Bacillus sp. GbtcB14 | reverse complement strand
TCAAATTGTATCAATTGTTAAAAAGACGGGACATTTTGGAGAAAAATCTGCTGAAGCTGTCAAGAACGCTTCAGTAGTCGCGACCAGCTATACCCATGGTCGCGACTTGGGTTGCAACTACGAGGCTAGGCAGAGAGCTTGTATTTTTCATTTTGCCTATGGTCGCGACTAGGCTTTATGTAGTCGGACTATGGGCAAAACACGGGAATTTTGGCCAATTTTAAATTTTCGCCATTCAGA
>NZ_JAGXJT010000289.1:0-240 GCF_019091205.1 Bacillus sp. GbtcB14 | reverse complement strand
CCGTCCATGCCGCGCACCTCCTGTCCTCCACATATCCCGATGGTCAGTTCTACGTGGACCTGCGGGGCTTCAGCGATCAGCAGCCTCTCGACCCGGCCGAGGCTCTGGCCGTGTTACTGGATGCCGCAGGGTGGTCCGGAGACTTGCCGGACACGACGACGGGGAGGGCTGCCAGGTGGCGGGAGTGGACGGCACGACGGCGCGCCCTCGTGGTGCTCGACAATGCCCGAGACGCCAAAC
>NZ_JAGXJT010000288.1:0-240 GCF_019091205.1 Bacillus sp. GbtcB14 | reverse complement strand
CTAAACTTAAGGGTAATAAGATTGTTGAGATGATAGAAAATAAGTTCAAGAACTGGAGTTACTTTACTAGTAGTAATATTGAGGGCAAACTGCTGGTTATTTGGAGGAAGAATTTTGCCAGACTAATTGTAATAGCGGAAGGGCCTTAATTTGTTCATTGCCCTGTGAAGTTATCTTACCAAAAGGAAGCTTTTTGCATCACATTCATCTATGGTTTTAACACCATAGAGGAGAGGAAAG
>NZ_JAGXJT010000029.1:0-12302 GCF_019091205.1 Bacillus sp. GbtcB14 | reverse complement strand
GGGAGTGTATGTTACACAAAATACGATATGAAGATTGATCGTCTAGTCATTAATACTTGGCAAATCATCTTTGGTAGTTTATTTGCAGTCCCTTTAAGTTTCTTATTAGATACAAATCCATATATTAATTTAGACATGAATTTTGCTATTGGTCTATTTTGGCAGGTTGTTATGACTTCGATAGTATCCATGTTACTATGGTTTTATTTATTAAAAAAAGATCCAATAAAAGCAAACAACTATCTATTCTTAACACCGATTTTTGGTTATTTACTAGCATGGTTAATACTTAAAGAAAGTATTACAATATACCATCTGTTTGGTGCAATTTTAGTAATTGGTGGTTTGTTAATCTCAGGAACCATGAATATTAAAGACTTACTACGGTCAAAAACAAGAAGTGAAAAACATAATTCTATTTAAAGTTGAAATATTTGACCGCTCAATTCAACTAAATATGTAGTGAATGCTCTTGGTAATTTCGACTGAAGTTATCTTGGGCATTTTTTTGAGTTTTCTTCCATTCTTTTTCAGAATGTATGTAAAAAAGCTACATACGTTATAAAAAAGGAGGGAACGGAATGAAAAGACTTTGGCTTGTCATTTTGTCTTTTATCACCATGCTTACAGGTTGTTCTGTAAAAGATGTAAATTGGTACCCGATATCACAAGAGGTCATGGCCACTACACCAAATGAACTCCCATTTCCAATATCCTATCCTACTAAATTACCTTTCGAAGTAGATTCAATAACAGTTACAAATGTGAATGCAGAACATGTTACCGTTGTTTATTCAAGTAAAGACAATCAAAACTTAATTGTTGAAATAACAAGAGGAAAGGATGTTTTCCCACAAAAATCTTTACAAAAGATCAATGCATTTGATAAAACTCGTAAAGCAGTTAATCATCAAAAAAATGAATCACATTATATATACTGGAATGAAAATGACGTACATTATCAAATTTATTCATCTAACGAAAATAAGAAACAATTAACAAATGATGAACTTTGTACAGTTCAAAAGTCTTTTTCGGTGAAATAGGAGTTACGTTTTTTTCATCGAGTTTTTTTAGATAACGTCAAGTATTGATAGTATCTTTTTAAAGATATTTTTGTTTTAAAACCTATTTTATTTACCAATTCATCTTCATTTATTCCTTGCTTAATTAGACGAAGAATAAACGTATTCCTCATCTGTTGTGCAGAAATACGTCTACCTAATTCTGCTCGTTTCACTTCCAGTCGAATCATCTTTTGTATAGCAACCTCAGACAAAGCCTTTGGTGCATCATTTTCGTAAACCCATCGATATGTACCTCGATTAAAATCAAATGCCACAAATAGGGGATTATCTGTGTGCTGTCGAGGTCTTACAGGTTCAGGGATAGTCGAATAATATTTGTAAAGCTGTTGTGTATCTTCAGCTGTTAAGAAGATGGATCTAGTAACTCCGTTTTCTCCTGGAACAATTAAAGTGTTCCTAGCAAACTGTATATGGTTCATATTAAGCGATACAAGCTCTTGTAAAGACAAACCATAGTTTACTATTAAATTAATTATACAAGCGTTTCTATCCATGATTAGAGGACGGTATTTAGCTTGTCTCTCTGTTAATCCCTTAGTTGATAGAACGGTTTGTTTTAAAAGTACTTCTTCCGATTCGGTAATAAAATCATTGTCATTTAGTGATTGATCCGGAATTAAAGAGAGATGAATATCATCTAATGGACTAACTATACCTAAAAACATGTGTAATTTCTTTAAAACCACCCATATCCTGTGCCTTGTTTTAAGCGAATATTCTCGTTTATTTTCTAACACTGAGAAATACGCTTGATAATCATCTACGGATATTTCATTCCATGATTTGATATGTAAAAGTAACTCATTTTCATTCAACCATCTATAAAAATCTTTAATATCGTATGCATAGCGTTGGATTGTAGAATGTTTTCGGCCTTTTTTACTTAAATATGTAGAGAAATCTTCTAAAGTTTTCTCTAAGCTAATTGTCTTGTTCAATATAATCACCTAATTTCTTTGGATATATTATAACAGAAAACAAGTGAAAGACCTGCTACCGCCCTTTGCTACGCACGGTTGCTGGCATATCCAAAAAGCAAACGGACAAACAACCCTTTGCTTTTTGGATATGTTGTTTATTAGTTATAAAGCCAGATAAATAGAGTTATCATAATACTCCAAAAAGGCACTACAAAAACTAATCCCCAAACAATCCCTTTAAAAAATCCAATCTCGTTATAGGTATTCATTTCTATGTAAGTTGTTTCTTTTAGTGTAGCCATGTGTAATCCTCCAATATAAATTGTTTATTAAAATGAAAAAAGGACAAACCTAGTCCTGGTAGGGATACGTAGGTTTGTCCTTTTGTATGAGGGTAATGATCTGTTTAATTACCATTATTATAACGCAATTTACAAATATTTTCAATTAGGTCGGACATCTTATTAACAATCATACTAGCTATATTAAAAATCTATTATAAATATATACCTTATATAAAAAAAGAAATAAAGATAAAACTATTATAGGTTATCAAAAACAGGGGAAATATCTACTCCCACAAGGGAAAATTTCATGTTAGAACCTAAAAAATCATAAATAGCAGAAAATGTATTCGTAAATTCAATGATTATTAGACGTTTAATTCTACAAAAAAACAGAAAGGAATTACTATATTTCTACATGAAATCAGAAAGAATTTGATACCAATCGCATTATATATATTCAACCCCGTAAATAAGAACTTTTTTACTTATTTTAGTAATCAGGTTAATTCTAACCGTCTAATTATCCACATTTTATTCAGATTAGGCTGCTATTTTTGAACATAACTCACTATTTACACATAACTCACATTTTTGTTGATGATTTTTATTAGATAAATACAACAACATTAGTAATAACAATGATTTTAGAAGGATTATATCCACATTGGATCATATTTGTCCTCATATCCACTATTTTTATAATTTTCCTTTTGATTTTTTGTAGGTATTATGGGATAGGTTTTAATACAGTAGAGGAATACACTCTAGTATTATGTGGAGAGTTATGCATTGATAGAATCAAAATTGTATAGAAGTGCATAAAAAAAGACTCCATTTTACATGAAGTTCTTTCGATTTAGTATTTATAAATAGAGTAGTAGGAAGGTGTTACTACTCAAATAAACACGAATAGCCCTCTACTTTTGTTTTTTTCAAAAATAGAGAGCTAGTTGCTATTATTTTATTTTCATTGCGGTTAGCACCTGATCAGGAGTGGTTATTGTTACACCAGCACGTACTAAACGTTCAAAGGTACGCATAAACTCTAGTAAATTAAACTGTTTTGGTAGCTCAATCACACGCAGCTGCTCTTGCGGTAGCTTATCAATTTCTTCAATAAACCATTCACGTACATCACTTGGAATTGTGCGTTCTTTATGGCCGCGTACTTTTAATTTTTCGCGCATTTCAATTTCTAAAGCAATATATGCATGGAGATTCACACCTTGATCATATGCATATTTTCTAAATAACGTTTCTTCCTGATATTTTAAATAATTACGGTGATAAGATTCTTCCGTCACAGGTACCGCAAATTTCTGCTTCAGTAGTGTATGCACATTCTTAAACATCTTCTTAATGTTGTGAAGAGAGTACATAGAATAATGTAAACCGAAATTAAAGACAGCTTGCTCACGGTCACTATTTCTCTCTTTTGGTATATGTTGCGCAATAAGAGGGTAGATACCTTCTTTCGCTGCAGCATCAAGGATTTGATATTGAGATGTTTGATGCAATAGTTTTTTCAATGTATATACAATTTTCGTTGGATATCCTTCTTTTCGATCAATCATGTCACGGAGTCCGCGAATTACACTGCGGATTTGACGATGACAAGTATGCTTTAATACATGAATGAACTTATTCATGTCTGCAGACAGTTCACCGATATTCATCTCCTGTAGAACTGCTTCTATAAACTTCGCCTTGCGAGCATAGGTAGTTTTTGGTGTAAATGGATCCCTGTGTTGCTCTTCTCCAGATTCTTTTGTACATAAAAAGTCCGAATGAATAGATAAATATAAGGTTGTATATCGTTTTGTATGCTTTACCCCTTTTTGCATTTTGCAAATTTTGAATAGGGGATTCCCCGTACATGGTAATGCCGTTGTTAATTCATCGATAACGGCACGGATTTGATGCGGATATTTTTTATGTAAGAAACGATACATCCCACCGAAGTGAGTTTTGTTGCCTCTTTCGTCCTGCTTGTCCAATGAACGCTTTAATGTTGTTTCCGTATGTTGTTGCATGGCAATGTCTAAGAATAGTTTCTTAGACGCTACAGATAGCTTAAAGAAAGCCTTTGTAAATACAACAGGACTAATATATACGTATGGATTTGCTTTTTCTGTTTCCTCATTCATAAAATGAGTCAGCTTGATTGTATATCGGCCATCTACTCCGTTTTCAATGGAGATAATGTTATGTAAGTTTAATTTCTTTAATGCAATATAGAATTGAGAGTGTTGGATATAAGCAAATTCTTCTTTATATTGCTTGTAATCTTCCCACATCATATGTATTGTTACATTTGGAATGACGCCGTTTGTATAGCATTTTTTATGTAGGTATAAGAACACTTCAAGATCTGCATTGGTAATACCGTATAATTTATGTTTTCTTCCTGTTTTTTCTGCAAGTGTAGACATTACGCGACGTGAAAAAGATGGCTTGGCTTTTTCGACAAAACCTTCTACATCCGCAATACGCTCTTCGTATGTCATGTGCTGCAGAATATCTTCTAAATATGTATCTTTGTAGCTGTAGTACTTCTCCTCAAATGTTTCCACAAACTTTTGCCAAGATTTTAGTGTTACTAAAACTGCGTTTGTTATTTTTCCATTTAGGCTACGTTGATTACGTATCACAAATGATTTCCCCATCTTTTTCACCTCCGTTCTACAAATTCAGAAATATATGTCAAAATACTATAAAATATACCAATTTTGATTATAGCAAAATGAAAAATGCTGAAACGTGCTCCTTTAAGAAGAAAAATAGCAACTTGCAACAGCTTATGAAGCTAGTCGTATCAAGGGTTAAGAGAATTTCTTAATTTTTTTTTGTGTTAAGGATACCGCAAACGTGTTGCAAGTTGATTATATGTATATGAATAAGCAGAAAAAGTATCTAACCCCTTGATATATAAGGGATTAGGGTGAAAATGATAGAGGAGTTAGGGAAAGGATACCGCAAACGTGTTGCAAGTTGATTAGCAGGATCATTAATAATGAATTGCAATGATTACCCTTGATATAGAAGGTTTTTGGGCACTTGTAGATTGAAAGTAGGGAAAGGATACCGCAAACAGTGTTGCATCTTGTGTAAAGAATAAGGGCATGAATACCGCAAACGTGTTGCAAGTTGGATGATATGTATATAAGTAAGTGGAAAAGTACCTAACCCCTTGGTATATAAGGGATTAGAGTGAAAATGGTAGGGGATTTAGGGAAAGGATACCGCAAACATGTTGCATTTTATGTATGTAACTTACTCAAAATATACGAAAAATAGCTTAAAAATTTTAAAATTACTAGGTTGAAAAATAAATTATACCGTTGCAAGTTGAAAGAAATAGGGAAAGGATACTGCAAACGTGTTGCAAGTTGATGAGTTAAGGAAAGCAAAGCGCAAAAGAAATGCAAGTAATGAAGAATAGGTAAAAGAAAGAGCAACCATGTTGCAAATTGAGGACTAAGGGAAAGCAAAGCGCAAAAGGAATGCAAGTAGAGAAGAAATAGGAAGAGAAAGAGCAAATATGTTGCAAGATGACGAGTTAGGGGAAGAAAGACGCAAAATCTTGTAAATATCTGTTACAATAAATTAAATATAATAGTAGTAAGGAATTTTATGATGAAAACTACTTTGTTATGATCCATGGTTTAGGGAGGAATATAAAGTGGATAATTTATTACAAATGTTTCGAGATGCATTGTTAATCTCTGAGCCAATTTATAAAACAAATGAGCTAGTATGGAATAAGTGGAATGCATATTTTAAAGATGTTGAAAACAATAATAATAAAGTATTAACCTCATCTCATGCATCTCCATCATTTACTGCATTAGTGTCTTGGTTAGAAAAAAAGCAAGAATCCGGTATTACATTAGTACAAATTTATGCGAAAATTGATTCCTATAAGGAAGAAATATATAAAGAAATTGAAGGATTTATAGAAAAAGAATTTCAAGATATAGCACTTTCAAGTTCCATAGTAGTAGAAAATAATCAAAATATAGATAAGACAAATATAGTAAATCATGAGGATTATTATGAGGTAAATAACTCTGCTGTTTATTATAAGCTAAGAGATGGGATTGCAAAAAATCAATTTGAAGAAGATGAGTTAAGTAAGGTTTTACAATATCCTATTGAAACTAAATCTTCTAATGGTGTAGCTCAGCTTTCTTCACACAAAGATGAAGATTTAAGACTTACAAATATAGAAGAAGCTGCTCGGTGGAATACCCTTGTCGATGATGTAATGAGTAATATGGATGATTTAACGGCAGATTGTTTAGATGCAATTACAATACAATGGATAAACGAAGCAAAATCTCCAGACGAATTCATTGATTTTTCTTATGAGCAAGTTTTAGAAATGTGTAACATTCCAAAAACAGTAGTCAAAAATAAAGAATACTATAGAGCGGAAGATAAAATTAAAATAGCAAAGAGAATTGCGGCTTTAGCAAGCATTTTTATCTATTTAAATGATGATAATGAGGTAGTAGTATTAAATGACCGTGATGATGATGGAGAACGTTTAGAATTAAAACGTGAAGTAATCAAAAGGTTATTTGTATTAGATTCAGTTGTATTGTGGAGACATAGTGTTACTAATGAATACATGGGCATTGAGTCTTGTCGTATTAAGCCAGGCAGCTTTTTAACCAATTACTTATACGGATCAAATAATACAACAGCGTTATTATCTAAAAAAGCACTTGAATATAATAGTTATAGACACAAATATCATAAAAGGTTAATTCGATACTTAACATGGCAATGGAGAATTAGACAAATGTATTCATCATTGAAAAAGCCATATTCTATAGGTGGGGACAAAGGGCTGCTAGCAGTAATGGATATCCCAAAAGATTGGAAGCCGAATCGCATTAGAGAACAGTTGGAAAATGTTCTAATGGATTTAGAAAATGAAAAAGTAATCTCTCATTGGGAGTATAGTGATCCACTTGATGAACAACAAATTGGGAAACGTAATTGGTTTAAAAACTATTACGCTAATTTAGGAATAACGATTTTACCGCCTGAGGAAATGCTGCAATCAATGGATAGGGTAATCGGAAAGAAATGTATAGAAGAACTTCAAGAACAATTACCTGAAGTAACAGTTGTTAAAGAAGTAAAGAAGACTGTAGAATCAGTCGAACAAATAGAGAAGAAAATCCGTGAACAAATACTGAAAGTACACAATGAAAAAAAAGTAAGCATTCGTGAAATAGCAGATGAAATTAGTATTTCTCCGTCTACATTATCTAGATTTTGCAATTATAAAACAAAACGTTTATCTAAAAAAGCATTAGAAAAGCTAACGAAATGGTGCGAAAGACAAGAAATATTAGAAAAGATGTAACATAGACTAAACATTTCTTTTAATAATAGTCCAATTAAAAATACACATACATTATGTATGTGTATTTTACTTATTATCAATTGCAAGAGGCAAAATTTCTTTTATTAAAAGTAATTTTGGAGGGCGAAGGTCCTACTGAAAAATCAAAATAGTTATACTGTTTAATCCACTACAATTAAACTTCTTGTCTTATCGATATGGTTCAGTAACATACGATACTCTTCTTCATACATAGTTAAACGTTGTAGAAGGGATTGATTCTCAGCTTCTAAATCTTCAATTTGATTTTGTAAAATTGTCAATTCATTTATATCTTTATAATTTTGTAGAAAGAGAATAATGTCATCTAATGTAATAGACAAAGAGTTTGTTTCTTTTTCTGGTTGGGAGAGAGGAATGCTGTTTCCCACTTTTCGGTGTTGTTTGGCTTGTTGGATTTCGTCTTGGTATTGTTTTCTCACATATGAATTCCAACGAAATCCACAAGCTGCGGGTGTTCTAGCTAGTAGTTTTGCTACTTCTTTGAATGCAGCTAACTGTGTTCCACCGTTACGAATATACTGAAGTACTGTTGATGCGAGAAGTAAATCGTTATCATTAGTCCAAGAATCTTGTCTTGAAATTACCACGTTTTAACCCCCCATATATGTTTTATATTACATATATGCAGTTACTTAAAATGATAGAAGCTCAATCTCTCTTACAATAATTAAGGGTAAGTTTATAGAAGTATCTATGATTTTCAATGCAAAATTACATATAGGGTTGACTATTCACCAAACCTGTAACTATAATGGTTACAGGTTTGCAACTGAATTAATAGGATTGACATGAGTTAGTTCTATGAATGATGTATAAACAAATATTTAAGAATGAATGGAGTTGAAAATACAGACCTAAATATAAAATATATTTCTAGAAAGAAATTAGGTAATATACATTTTTTTATAATTATATATTAATAAAAAGAGGTGCGCGTTTTGAAAATTTTTAAGGGAATTCTAGTTTCTTCAATTGCATTAACAGCATTTAATGGAGTAGGTGGTATACTTCCAAGTGAAAAATCAGAAGTTGCCTACGCAGCTACTTACAATTATTCAAATAAGCAATTAAATTCTACTGTACATAAGCAAGCTACTAAACAATTAATTTTAAAATTTAAAAATGAAGCGAATTTACCATATCAGGATGGAATAGAAAAATTCATTAAAGAAGAAAAACAAGATCCTGAATTCATTGGAATTTTAGCTGAATATCCAAATGTAACTATAAATCGACTTTTTAATTCTTTAAATCCTAAAGAAATTAAAAATCTAGGTAAAGAAATAAAAGATTCTGATCATATTTCTTCTAATTTGCTAAACTACTATATTGTAGAAACTCAAGATGGTATTGATGTACAAGTGTTACTTACAAAAATTGAGAAATCATCTCTTGTTGAAACGGCGTATTTACAGGAAGAAGAGGCTTCACCAGCAGAGCGTTTACCAAATTTATCTGTTAACCCATATGATGAGCCTAGACTTACAAGACAAGGTTATCTTGAACCAGCACCATTAGGAATTAATGCACCTTATGCCTGGAGCATAAAAGGTGGGGATGGAAAAGGGACTACATTCGTAGATATGGAGTATGGATGGTTATTTAGTCATGAGGATTTAGTGAATCAAAAGATTGAATTGATATCTGGACAGAATAAAAGCGAGCACCATGATCATGGTACTTCAGTCTTAGGAATTGTTTCGGCAGAGGATAATAACATAGGCGGAATTGGAATCGCGCCCAAAGCTAAGGTAAAGGTTGTATCTCAAATTAGGGATAACGGAAATTATAATACAGCTGATGCTATTTTAAGTGCGGTTAACAATATGCAAGCTGGAGATATTCTTTTACTAGAGGCACAAGCAACTTACGATGGATATGGAGATAAGAACTATCTTCCTGTAGAAGTAAAACCGGATATATTTGATGCAATTCGTCTGGGAGCAAATAAAGGAATTATTATTATTGAAGCAGGTGCAAACGGCGGAAACGATTTAGATCAATTCAGAGACCGTAATGGTAAACAAGTTTTAAATCGTAATAGTCCTGATTTTAAAGATTCAGGGGCAATTATGGTTGGAGCAGCTTCTGCAAGGGTTCCTCATAAACGTTCATATTTCTCTAATTACGGTAGTAGAGTGGATGTGTATGGATGGGGGAATGCAGTTGATACTACAGATGCTAAACCAAGTGAATTTACAACAAATCTATATACTTCTAGCTTTAGTGGAACATCTAGCGCATCACCTATTATTGCTGGTGCTGCTGCATCAATTCAAGGAATTGCAAAAAATAATAAGGGAAAAGTATATACACCAAGCCAGCTTAGGAATATTTTAAGCGACCCTAGTACTGGAACGAAATCTAACGATCCAATCTCTGATAAAATTGGTGTTTTACCTGACTTAAAAGCCATTTTATCTAAACTGGGTTTTTTACCAAACTTAAGTAATGATTCTTCCATTGTATTTCCTGAGGAACAAGAGATAAATAAAGGGAATAAGGGAAATGAAGGATCAACTATTACATTCCCAAAAGAAGATTCCGCTAATAGTGAAGGGGACTCTAGCTTTATTTTCCCAGAATAATTGGTTAATTAGGAAGAGTTAAATAGATTTTTAAATGAATATATTGTTGTGTTCTTAGTGTAGTGAAGTATTTTACATCGAAAATCAAACAAGTATAACCCCTTCCTAAATTTAGGAAGGGGTTATACTTGTTTGAGCTTTTAAATTTAATCACTTTATTGTCGATTTATATTTAGTAGAAAAGATTCATAAACTAATTGCTTTTTAGTAAAACTTGGAGTAAAAGCTTCCCAGTTTCACGGCAAAAGTAATCTTTCGTCTTCCTGAGTCTTACTTCAAAGTAAGATGTTCAGTATGGCTATTCCGTTAATACTGTTGATATTTTAAACAGGAAACGAATGGATCAATTTTCCCAATCTATTTTCTTCCCCAACCTTATTATCAAGCTATCAAAAGTTTATGGCTCTACACCTACCGTGGCTATCGCTTTTCATACGCTTAAAAAGTAAAAAGCTAAGGAATAAAAATATATTTAATTATATAAAGGGAGGAAATGTCTTTGGGATAGTGTTTTATATTGAAAATTCCGTCTTTTATTTATAAAGTTATAAATTGTAAAATTATGGTAGAATTAGTTTTATATGGTTATATATTACATTTTTTACAGGGGGAAATTATGATTGAACATGTTGATGTACTTATCGTTGGTGCAGGACCAGCTGGATTATTTCTAGCAAAAGAATTACTAGGGATTTCTAATCAGACAGTAGCTTTAGTTGATAGTGGAAGATCTATTAAAAAGAGATATTGCCCTTTGGTTAATAAAGGGAATTGTACACAATGTAATATTTGTCATGTTGTTGAGGGGGTTGGTGGTGCTGGAATGTATTCAGATGGAAAATTATCATCTTTTCCAGCAGGTAGTGGTTTAGTTAAGCTTCTTGGAAGCGAAGAAAAAGTAATTGAATTAAATAATTATGTTTTAGACCCATTTATTTCTAAAATGAATAATGATGGAATTAAGCAAACAAAAGCAGATGAATCGCAAGATTCATGTATGATACAACAGGCTACAGATAATAAATTAGACTGGAAATGTTATGATGTCTATCATATTGGTACAGAAGGTATTATTGAATATTGTATTGAGCTAGAAGAGGATTTAGTCAATGGTGGACTAAATCTACTAACCCAAACAAAATTAAAAAGCGTAGAAAAGAAAGAAGATATTTTTATCTCTACTTTAATAAATAGAAGGGGAGAAGAGTATCAAATTTCTTCAAGTAATTTAGTCATGGCAACTGGAAAAGCTTCTGGTCATGTTTTAAGAAATATAATGGATAAATTAAATGTAAATTATTCTTTTAATGAAATTGAATTAGGTGTTCGAGTGGAAACTGAAAGAGAAGGTATAGTTGCATTGTCGGAAACTCATTTAGACGCTAAAATAAAAACGAAGATGGATGATGGAGCTGAAGTAAGAACGTTTTGTATGTGTAATGGAGGATATCTAGTTAATTGTTACTATGATTCTTATGTTCCTAACGAAAAAATTTGTACAATCAGTGGATTTTCTTTTAGAGATAAAAAATCTGATAATGCGAATTTTGGTGTGTTAGTAAGACAAAGTTTCCCAGATTATGTTGATCCAATGGGAATGCAATTGGGAATTATACAAGCAATTAATAGGGCCTCGGGGTATGGGGGAACGATTGTACAGAGATACGAAGACTTTATTTCAAATCGTCCTACAAGTAAGGAGGGGCTAGAAAATAATTCAATCCAATCAACGCTTCCAGAAGCTACACCGGTTAACTTAAGATGGGTACTTGCTGATTATGTAACAAATCATATAGAAAGCATTTTAGGGAAATTATCTGGTTTATCAAATAAGTTAATTACAAAAGATACTTTACTACATGCCCCAGTATGGGAATTATGTTGGGATAAAGTACATGTAGATGAAGATTTACGTACGAAGATATCAGGATTTTATGTAGATGGACATGCCATTGGATGGGCACGAGGGATCATTCTAGCCGCGACTACTAGAGTAG
>NZ_JAGXJT010000287.1:0-240 GCF_019091205.1 Bacillus sp. GbtcB14 | reverse complement strand
GGAACCGCGCTTAAAAGGCGTCTCTGTCAATATGACAGAGGCGTCTTTTTTTATTCCGTAAAACTCGGTGTGAGTATAAGTTTTATCTACGTGGATAAAGATTTAGGGAGATAAGTAGGGAGTTAGTTCGCTCGAAAAAGCAGCCCATAAAGGGGAGGGAACAACGATGTTTAAGAGGCTTCGGGAAGATATTGAAGTCGTTTTTGAACAGGATGCAGCGGCAAGAAGTTATTTCGAAGT
>NZ_JAGXJT010000286.1:0-241 GCF_019091205.1 Bacillus sp. GbtcB14 | reverse complement strand
ATATAATTAGTTAGCAGTTCTCTATAATTTTTATTAAAATAAAATAAGTAGCACTCGATATTCAATTTGGTAACGATATTACACCTCACAAAAGTACTGAGCGTTTCTCTTAAACTTTAGTGCATAATGATTGAGAGACACTCAAATCATATAAATGTTAAAAGACATTGGTGCCTAACTTCCTCATCGGTGTCATATCGCTAGTAGTATAATTAAGTATCAAATCTCATATAGCTTAAGA
>NZ_JAGXJT010000285.1:0-241 GCF_019091205.1 Bacillus sp. GbtcB14 | reverse complement strand
ATAAAACGATACAATATAATCTTTGTAACTTGTTTATAAACTTGAATAGTACAACTCATTCATAAACGAGTTAGACTAATCAACTCAAAAATAATCTAAAACTTATTTAAACTAAACTTAATCTCGTTAGTTTTGTGCAGATTTCAAGTCGCGTATAATCCATTCAAGAATTAGTAATTTAGTATGATTGTTTTTCTTTGAGAAAGTAGTACATTGTAAGCGTGAGAATTTTGACAGGAAA
>NZ_JAGXJT010000284.1:0-241 GCF_019091205.1 Bacillus sp. GbtcB14 | reverse complement strand
AAAGAACGAAATATAAACAAAGATGCCAAGGTTAAAAAACTTTTGAAAAGGAAAAAGTCAGCACAAAGAGATATGTCCAGAAGATTTAAAAAAGGTGTAAAAATTCAATCTGCCGGATATGAAAAAGCTAAAACTGAGCACCTGCGGTTATCTAGGAAAATTACGAATATCCGAAATAACCATATCCATCAAGCAACAGCTAAATTGGTGAAAACCAAACCAATGAGGATTGTTGTGGAAG
>NZ_JAGXJT010000283.1:0-242 GCF_019091205.1 Bacillus sp. GbtcB14 | reverse complement strand
ATGTTCTCAATCTTGCGCCCCTGAAAAATGGTTTTCTGCCGAAATCGTTCAATACCGAAACTAAGGAATACAAATATGACAGCGAAGTGAATATCATCGACCAGCTGTACGCCGCCGTGAATCTGAAGCGGGGCGATGGCAAAGCCGCTGTGCTGTCGAAATGGATTATAAAGGAATTTAAGTCGCGCGGACAGCTGTACGGACGATACAGCGCAGACACGAAGGAGCCGGCGGTTCAATAC
>NZ_JAGXJT010000282.1:0-242 GCF_019091205.1 Bacillus sp. GbtcB14 | reverse complement strand
ATTCAAGTTCTAAAACTTGTTGTAGCCAGTATTTTAACCTGTTGTTACACTATTTTGTGTAGGAAAATAAATTAAAATTTAACTTTTTAATTTGACTTTAAAAATATGTATATATTTGAGGGTAGATATGTAAACTTATTTTATTGTTGAGTTGTATTTTGTCTTAGTTCTGTTGCATTTCTAAACTTAGAGGTAAGATCATAGAATATATTCGTGCATTCAATTATCTTAAAAAAATCATA
>NZ_JAGXJT010000281.1:0-242 GCF_019091205.1 Bacillus sp. GbtcB14 | reverse complement strand
ACTATAATGTAAAAGTCAAGAAATTACTAAAATGTTACATCGATTTCAGATATATATCATGATTTTCATCTGCTTGCTTGATCAGCTTTCTCTATTGTATTTTGTTTCGAGCTAACAAAGCAACAATCAAAGATCTTCTCTAAATATTATAATTGTCATTACAAGTAAATTTTTTTGGAACTAAGTATTTATCTGCAAATTTAATTTAAATATTTACGCTATAAATTATATTAATTTTTTCA
>NZ_JAGXJT010000280.1:0-242 GCF_019091205.1 Bacillus sp. GbtcB14 | reverse complement strand
AGGATAGAAAGGCTATTGACTTACTCAAAGAACAACTCAGCTCTGAATTCGAAATGAAAAACCTAGGAGAAGCTAAAAGGATACTTGGGATAGAAATCAAGAGACAAAGACCTGGCTTTGTGTTCTTATCTCAGGAAGGATACATTCAGAAAATCATTGACAAATTCTGCATGAGTGAGTCCAAGACTGTTACCACTCCTCTTGCCTCACACTTCAAACTTGCTCAAAGTCAAGCCCCTGAT
>NZ_JAGXJT010000279.1:0-242 GCF_019091205.1 Bacillus sp. GbtcB14 | reverse complement strand
CTAGGCCCACTTTTTGCTTATGCACCAACTACTCATATGAAGTATATAGGCCCAAAATGGGCAACTGATTTGCCAAGCCCAAATAAAAGATATATATGTAATTTACAAAATAATATAAAAAAAGAATAATTATAACGCACTATTTTTTGTAAGAAAATTATATTTTTACAGTTAATAGAACTTTTTTTTTTTACATTTTTACAGTTTTCCGTGAAAACAACACAAAAACAACAAGAAAACTA
>NZ_JAGXJT010000278.1:0-242 GCF_019091205.1 Bacillus sp. GbtcB14 | reverse complement strand
TGGGCCTAAATGGACTCGAACCATCGACCTCACGCTTATCAGGCGTGCGCTCTAACCAGCTGAGCTATAGGCCCATAATTGAAAAGCGGGTGAAGAGAATCGAACTCTCGACCAGAGCTTGGAAGGCTCTTGTTTTACCACTAAACTACACCCGCATTAAATTGTAAATGGTGAGCCATGAAGGATTCGAACCTTCGACCCTCTGATTAAAAGTCAGATGCTCTACCAACTGAGCTAATGGC
>NZ_JAGXJT010000028.1:0-14802 GCF_019091205.1 Bacillus sp. GbtcB14 | reverse complement strand
AAAAATAAAAATTGACGTTTCACGTTGTTTGTTTCGTTTAGTTTTCAAAGTTCAATATCGCGTTTCAGCGACTTTTACAATTTAACATTTCGCGTTAAATCTGTCAACAACTTTTTTCTTTCGTTCCTGACGACGCTTATTAATTTACCATATTAATCATTTGTTCGTCAACACTTTTTAAAAAAATGCCAAAATAATTTTATCTTGGCATGACATAAAGCTTAATAACCACTAATGCAGCAACACCGGGTAGACCTAATAAACTTGTGATTGCTGCTGTACCCAAGTTAATTGGAATATGAAAATCAAAATATGTTCCTACAACGTTTACGATAAAGAGTAACGCTATTCCCAAAGTAACATGAAAGAGCGCTTTTCCTATAAAACGTAATGGTTTAGAAGAAACTCCAAAAACAAGAAAAATAAAAACTAGAGAAAGAATACCAACAATAATAATTGTAGAATTCATTTTTTCCTCCTTGTGAATGACCTATACACATTTATTTGTATGGGACAAGGCGATAAAAAAGAACATTTATCATACAACTCCAGTCGTTTCATCTCATTAACTTTTATTCGACGACACTTTCTTCATATAAAACGATTCATCATTCTTTCCAAACGAAGTAACCACGCAATGTTTAATGAATAAAATAAAAGGTTCTGCTTTTTCAGCAGAACCTTTTACCATTGTTCCATTTTTACAGGACGACGTTTTGCTTCTTTTAACAAGAAGAAATATTTCGCCTCTGCTATTTTCAAAGAACAAAGCACATCTTGAGATGGTTCCACACTTTGTTCGACCATTCTCTTCTGACGTAGCCATTCATTCTTCACTTTTTCTAATAGTACAATCAGTTTATCATCATACTCTTTGCGCAATTTACCCTTTTTTTGAAAGAACATTTTTGTTTCTCCTCTTATACTTCTCTACGACCTTCTAACGCTTTCGACAGTGTCACTTCATCTGCATATTCTAAATCTCCACCTACTGGCAGACCATGTGCAATACGAGTTACTTTAATACCTGTCGGCTTTAAGAGGCGGGATATATACATCGCTGTAGCTTCCCCTTCAATATTAGGGTTTGTTGCCAATATCACTTCTTGTACCGTTTCATCGTGCAGTCGCTTTAAAAGTTGCGGAATATTAATGTCTTCAGGTCCAACTCCCTCCATTGGAGAAATCGCACCTCGTAACACATGATATACACCTTGATACTCTTTCATCTTTTCCATTGCAATTACATCTTTCGGTTCCTGCACAACACAAACAACCGATTGATCTCGATGTGAATCATTACAAATATAACAAGGATCGCGGTCAGTAATATGTCCGCATACAGAACAATACGCTAGATCTCGCTTCGCATTTACAAGTGCTTTTGCAAAACCTAACACATCATCTTCTTTCATATCTAATACGAAAAATGCCAAGCGAACCGCTGTTTTCGGTCCGATCCCTGGCAACTTCATAAAACTATCAATTAATTTCGATATCGGTTCTGGATAATGCATATATCAGTATCCTCCTAGAACATTCCACCTGGTAAGTTCAAGCCTTTTGTAAATTTACCCATTGTAGAATTCGAAAGTTCATCAGCTTTTTTAAGTGCATCATTTGTTGCAGCTAGCACTAAGTCTTGTAACATTTCGATATCTTCTGGATCTACAACTTCTTCTTTAACTTTCACTTCAAGAATTTGCTTATGACCATTTGCAATAACTGTAATCATACCGCCGCCAGCTGTACCTTCAACTGTTTTTTCACCAAGCTCTTCTTGCGCTTTTGCCATATCTTTTTGCATCTTTTGCATTTGTTTCATCATATTATTCATATTTCCCATTCCGCCACGCATCATAATTAATTCCTCCTAATTATTATTACTCTTTTATTTCAATAAGTTCTTGTCCTACTAACTTTACTGCCTCTTCTATAAGAGGATCTTCTTTTTTCTCTGGGCTTTCTTCAGAATCCCCGCCTTCACGCTGTAAAAAATCTTCACGGATTTTACCCCATTCACTTTTTGGAATGGCAATCATATTTAATCTTTTACTTAGCAATTCAAATAAAGCTTGTTCCACTGTATCCATAGCTTCTCGATTTTCGCTTGCCATTTTACAGTGAATCTCGTATTGAAACGCTAAAACGTAAGTATCATCCGAAGCTGCTACCGGTTCGCTATTTTCTAATAAAACAGCAAACGCTACTTTGTTGTATGCTTTGAGTCTTCCTAACAACTCGCCCCACACAGCTTTTAATTGTTCTAAATCCTGACGCTTTGCTTGTTTTAACACTTCATTTACGCGTCCGACAGGAATCTTCATACTACCTGTCCGCACTGGCTTTGGTGTTGCACGTGTCTCTCTGACTTCCTGCTGCACACCAGCCGGCACACCATTCTTTTTGACTTGTTCTAACTCTTTCTCCAATTGCTGCATCCTATTCATAATTGCTTGTAAACGATCTGCACCGTTTGCTTGCATCATAAACTGTTGACACAGTTGTACCATAACAACTTCTAAGAAAATTCGCGGATGATTTGTCCACTTCATTTCCTGTTGTCCCTTACTAAGAGTATGAATGATTTCATAGATTACTTCCGGTTGCATTTCTTCACTTAACATCCGGAATTGCTCATCTACCATTACTCGTTCCAACATATGTTCCAGTTGTGGTGAAGTTTGATATAAAAGCATATCGCGATAATAGTAAATGAAATCTTCCATAAAACGAACTGGATCTTTCCCTTTACCCATCATCTCATCTATGATACGTAATGCTCTTGATACATCATTTTCACGTATACATTCTACTAAGTTACCTAAGTATTGCTGGGAAACAGAACCTGTCACAGCTAATACATCTTCTGTCGTAACTGTCTCATCACTATAAGATATTGCCTGATCAATAAGACTAAGCGCATCACGCATACCACCTTCAGCGGCACGTGCAACAATTTGTAACGCCTCATCTTCTACTTGCGTACCTTCATTCGTCACAACCGTCGATAATCTCTCAACAATATCATTTACTGATATTTTTCGAAATTCAAAACGCTGGCAACGTGAAATGATTGTAGGCGGAATCTTATGCGGTTCTGTTGTCGCCAAAATAAAGATGACGTGTCCTGGCGGCTCTTCTAACGTTTTTAAAAGCGCATTGAAGGCACCCATGGAAAGCATGTGGACTTCATCAATAATGTATACTTTATATTCTACAGCACTTGGAGCATATTTTACTTTATCTCTAATATCTCGAATTTCATCTACACCGTTATTTGAAGCCGCATCAATTTCTAATACATCTGAAATGGATCCTTGTGTAATCCCCAAACAAGAAGGACATTCATTACAAGGTTCAGCTACCGGAGCATGTTCACAGTTGATTGCTTTTGCAAATACTTTTGCAATTGTCGTTTTTCCTGTTCCCCTCGGCCCAGAAAATAAATAAGCATGTGAAACTTTCTCTTGAAGAAGGGCATTTTGCAACGTTTTTGTCACGTGCTTTTGACCAACTACATCTTCAAACTTTTGCGGTCTCCATGTTCGGTATAACGCTTGGTATGACACGAAAATACGGCCTCCCTTAAAGGTTATTATCTCATTTATTATAACCCATTCTGTTTATAGATTCCAAAAGTTATTTTCTATACAAAAAACCCACCTTAGTATTAAGGTGAGTTTTGTATACATATATAACTGCCGTGCACCTTCTGTCGATTACGTACCATAAGCGTTACTCAAGCAGTTAGCTCGGTTCAGGCACTCCTGCGGCACACGAGAAGACCCGCTTATTGCTGCTTCCTTCCGGACCTGACAAGGTTCACGGGGTCCCGTTGCGCAGGACCCAAACGTCAACACCACTTACTTAAGGCAGACCTTACAGCAGCATAACCTCGAGAAGGGATTCGGCCTCGCTAGAGCGGATTGCGAGTATAGGGCACCGCTACCTCCCCGCTTAGCACGGCAAAGTTAAAACCAATATTCGGTTGCCTTCATTAAAGGCATTATCAGTATAACTTGTTTTTTTATAAAATGCAAATACGTTAATTCCCTTTGCTTTTCTCTAATTTCTTGCTCGCTTTTCTTTTTTTTCGAAGCTCTCTAAAAAAGTTTGTTAGCAACTGACCGCATTCTTCTTCTAATACACCAGTCACTACTTCACATTGATGATTAAAGCGTTCATCCGTTAATAGATTCATCAATGTCCCTGCACATCCACCTTTTGGATCACTTGCACCATATACAACTCGCTTCACTCGTGATAAAACAATTCCACCCGCACACATCGGACAAGGCTCTAATGTTACATATAGCGTCGCATCTTCTAAACGCCATGTCCCTAATTTTTTGCATGCCTCATCAATAGCTAATAACTCAGCGTGAGCTATTGATCTTTGCTCAGTTTCCCTTAAATTATGAGCGACGCTAATCACTTCACCATCTAACACTATAACTGCACCAATCGGTACTTCTTGTATTGCCTCTGCCTTTTTAGCCTCTTCTATTGCTAACTGCATAAAATAAATATCGTGTTCCATACCATAGTCCTTTCATTACAAATAACGTACACTAATTTCCATTTACTACACATGGGATAACTTTTACAAGTTCAATCCACCCTAATAAAAAAGAGAGGGGATTACATATGAAGAATACTGCCTTACTCATTATCGATATGATTAATGACTTTCAATTTTCACACGGGCCCACCCTAGCCAAAAAATGCGAAATTATAACAAACCCTATTTTACAACTAAAGAAAACAATGAAATCCTTTGGCTATCCCATAATTTATGTTAATGACCATTATCAACTTTGGAGATCTGATATTGACCAACTAATTACTCATTGTACAAATGAGTATAGTGAAAATATCATTCGTAAGATTGCCCCAAATTCCGATGATTACATTTTTATTAAACCACATTACTCTGCTTTTTATGAAACACCTTTAAATTCTTTATTAGGCTATTTAAAAATAGAAAATCTAATATTAACAGGAGTCGCAGGGAATATATGCATCCTCTTTACAGCTAACGATGCTCATATGAGAAATTATACACTGTATGTACCACAGGACTGTATTGCCTCTAATCATGATCAGGATAACTTACATGCTTTAAAAATAATGGAAGCCACATTAAAAGCAAATATAGTACCGTCATCTCAAATAAAAATTAATTAATACATATATCTATTTTCTAACTTTTTATATCAAATTGACCCGCTCGCTTCCCTCTTGTGCTACAATAATTCTGTTTTGTGTTTTTAGTAGTCACGGTAAATCACTGATTGAAAGGAGGAAACAGCGTGACCGGAGTACCATTTATCACGGTTGAAGGACCAATTGGTGTTGGAAAAACTTCACTTGCGAAGGAAATTTCAACTCACATGCAACTCCACTTACTAAAAGAGATTGTTGATGAAAATCCCTTTTTAGGAAAATTCTACGAAGACATCGACGAATGGAGTTTTCAAACAGAGATGTTCTTTCTTTGTAATAGATACAAACAATTAGAAGATATTAACATAAAGTATTTGAATCAAAGAAAGCCAGTAGTAGCAGATTATCATATATTTAAAAATCTAATTTTCGCATCCCGTACATTAAAAGATTCTCAATACGATAAGTACATGCAAATCTATCGTATCCTTACACAAGATATGCCCGTACCAAACGTAATCGTTTATTTAACGGCTAGCTTGGAAACATTACAAGCACGAATTGCAAAGCGCGGAAGAGAATTCGAAAAAAATATGGATCCAAATTACTTACTACAGCTCACAAAAGATTATGAAACAGCAATGGATACTTTTAAAAAGGATCATCCAGACATCCCAGTATTGAAATTTAACGGAGACGATATGGATTTTGTAAAAAATCCTGATGATTTAAACGTCATCCTATCTGCCCTTCAAAATACTCTCTTAAAGGAGTCGAAATAATAATGAATTTAAGGCAAAAATATGATATACCAAATGACGCAGTAATCACGATTGCTGGAACAGTAGGTGTCGGTAAATCAACTATGACAACTGCATTAGCTAACGCTTTAGGCTATCGCACATCATTTGAAAAGGTAGACTCTAACCCGTATTTGGACAAGTTCTATGCTGATTTCACACGCTGGAGCTTTCACTTGCAAGTGTACTTTTTAGCAGAACGATTTAAAGAACAAAAAAGAATTTTTGAATACGGTGGCGGTTTTGTTCAAGATCGCTCTATCTATGAAGACACCGGCATTTTTGCAAAGATGCATCATGAAAAAGGTACAATGACGGAAACTGATTATGAAACATACAAAGGTTTATTTGACGCTATGGTCATGACTCCTTACTTCCCTCATCCTGATTTATTAATTTACTTAGAAGGTTCTTTCGATGATATTGTTGATCGTATTCAAGAACGCGGACGTCCAATGGAACAACAAACACCAATTGAGTATTGGAAAGAGATGCATGGCCGTTACGAAAACTGGATTAATAACTTTAATGCATGCCCTGTTTTACGATTAAACATTAATGAATATGATATTTTAAAAGATGGCGATTCAATTGAACCAATCATTAAAAAAATTGGCCATTTTTTAAAACAAACACGTAAACTTGTAAAATAAAAAACCCGTGCATATGCACGGGTTTTTCTATTAAATTACTTCTTTTTTGTCGGAGCAATAATTTCACTCTCAGGTTTCCCAGCATTAATACGCTGGCGAACAGTACTTGTACTAATATCGTATGTTTCAGCAATCTCTTTAACAGTCATTTCTTTCCCGTTAATCACTGCTGTTAATACTTTACCTGTACGTTTTGGAGCTGCTTCTTTCTTTACAGCTTCTTTTTCAACTTTTTTTGGCGCCTCTACTTTTGTCGCAGTTTGCTTTACATCACAAGTGCAACCACAAAGTTTACGGAATGTATCATCGCTTATAATGCGTGACACATTTGCACCACTGTTTAAAATTCTATTGTTCTTACAGACAGGACATTGTACATAATATAAAGTTTTTCCATCTAAAGGAAACGTTTGTATAATAAGATCCATGTTGACTCCTTTCATATCTATGAAGATAATCATCGGAATATGAGTGTGTAATAAGGAGAAAATCGCCCTACACCATACTTTATGATTGGTTTTAAAATAAAAACTCGTTACGTGTTGGTAACGAGTTCTCCAATCTCCACTTATATGCGCTGTTGTCAATTATATCTGGAGGAGGTAGAGGGATTCGAACCCCCGCGCGACTCTCGCCGCCTGTCGGTTTTCAAGACCGATCCCTTCAGCCAGACTTGGGTATACCTCCATATTGACATCAAATATAATATCAAAAGAAAAACAGTTAGTCAACCCTACCAAAATAAATTATGAGGAAAGGAGAAATTTACCTTTCCCCTCCTACATTTCAGTACTGACAATGCTCATAATTACCAATCACTCATACCGATGAATGTTTAAATTTACTTAATAACTGCTTTTCCTCCCATATAAGGGCGAAGAACTTCTGGAATTGTAATTGTACCATCTTCTTGTTGGTAGTTCTCTAAAATAGCTGCAACCGTACGGCCAATTGCAAGACCAGATCCATTTAATGTATGAACATGTTCTGGTTTTCCGTTTGGCTCACGACGGAAACGGATATTTGCACGTCTCGCTTGGAAAGCCTCAAAATTACTACAAGAAGAAATCTCACGATATGTGCCATAGCTTGGAATCCATACTTCGATATCGTATTTCTTCGCTGCTGTAAATCCTAAATCGCCTGTGCACATGCTCATAACGCGATATGGCAACTCTAATAATTGTAACACGCGTTCTGCATCATTTGTTAGTTTTTCTAACTCTTCATAAGAATCTTCTGGTTTTACGAATTTTACAAGCTCTACTTTATTGAACTGATGCTGACGAATTAAGCCACGTGTATCACGGCCAGCTGAACCTGCTTCAGAACGGAAACAAGAGCTAAATGCAGCATATCGTATAGGCAATTGATCTTTATTTAAGATTTCATCACGGTGCATGTTCGTTACAGGTACTTCAGCTGTTGGAATTAAGAAGTAATCTTCACTTTCAATACGGAATGCATCTTCTTCAAATTTCGGAAGTTGTCCCGTTCCTGTCATACTTGCACGGTTTACCATATACGGAGGTAATACTTCTTCGTATCCATGCTCGTCAGTATGAAGATCCAGCATAAAGCTAATTAAAGCACGCTCTAATCTCGCGCCAGCACCTTTATAGAATACGAAGCGGCTTCCCGTTACTTTCCCAGCACGCTCAAAATCTAAAATTCCTAAATCTGTAGCAAGATCCCAATGTGGTTTTGGTTCATAAGCAAATTCTTTCACTTCTCCCCAAGTACGCGCTACTACATTATCATCTTCTGTTTCACCAACTGGAGCAGATTCATGAGGGATATTTGGAATAGATAACATTAATCTTTCTAAATCTTCTTCAACTGTACGAAGTTCATTATCAAGATCTTTTACTTTCTCTCCAACTTCACGCATTTCTAGAATTAGAGCTTCTGCATCTTTCTTTTCGCGCTTCAATACAGAGATTTGTTGAGATACTTCGTTACGTTTGCTTTTTAATTCCTCTGTTTGAACAAGTAATTCTCTTCTTCTCGTATCCAGCTCTTCAAAACGACCAAAATCAGTTAAATCTTCGCCTCTATGCTGTAACTTTGCTTTTACTTCTTCAAAATTTGTACGTAAAAATTTAATATCAAGCATTATATACTCCTCCTTTTATTTTATAAAACACAAAAAACTCCCGTCCCTATATAAAGGGACGGGAGTTAACCCGCGTTGCCACCCTAGTTGAAAGCATTACCGCCTTCCTCTCAAGTAGAAATAACGGCTCTTCACCGGGAATGTTTACTAATCATAGAGATATTCCACATTCCATTCCAGGATGGATTCACAAACTGTTTCTATCGATTTCCACCAACCATCGACTCTCTATAAGAAACGGCGTTTGTTACTACTTCCTATCAACACGCTTATTTTATAAAATTGTTACCATCAATTTACTATAATCTTATACAAGTTGCAAGTTACTTATACAACTTTTTTCATTTTTGCTTCTTTTACCATTTCTACAAAGTATGCTGTCACGCGATGATCATCCGTTAATTCTGGATGGAATGAAGCAGCTAAAAACTGATTTTGTTTTACCGCTACCATTCGATCACCATGTGTGGAAAGTACTTCAACATCATCAGCTACATTTACAACATACGGAGCACGAATAAATACACCAATAAATTCTTCTCCTACACCTTTAATTGAAAGTGCAGCTTCAAAGCTATCTTTTTGGCGTCCGAACGCATTGCGCTCTACTGTAATATCCATAGCACCAATATGTGCTTCTTCATAGCCAATAAGTGTTTTTGCAAGAAGAATCATACCTGCACATGTACCAAACATTGGTTTACCAGACTTCGCGAATGTACGAAGTGGCTCCATGAAAGCATACTTATCAATAAGACGGCGCATTGTTGTGCTTTCACCGCCTGGTAAAATAAGACCATCAATCTCTTCAAGTTGCTCTATACGCTTTACAACAACAGCTTCTGCACCACTTGCTTCAACTGATTTTACATGCTCACGAACTGCACCCTGAAGACCTAGTACACCGATTTTCACCATTTTAAAGTTCTCCTTCAATTACCATCCACGCTCTTGCATGCGTTGTTCTGGTAATAACGTTGAAATTTCGATACCTTTCATCGCATTACCTAATCCTTTAGAAAGGCTTGCAATTAGTTCGTAATCCTCATAATGAGTCGTCGCTTCAACGATTGCGCGTGCAAATTTCTCTGGATTCTCTGATTTGAAGATACCAGATCCAACAAATACACCATCCGCACCAAGTTGCATCATTAACGCTGCATCTGCTGGTGTTGCTACACCACCTGCTGCGAAGTTTACAACTGGCAAACGACCAAGGCGTTTAATTTCAAGTAGTACTTCATAAGGAGCACCAGTATTTTTTGCATATGTCATTAACTCATCTTCACGTAGACTTGCAACTTGACGGATTTCTGCATTGACTTGGCGCATATGACGCACTGCCTCTACAATGTTTCCTGTTCCTGGTTCACCTTTTGTACGAAGCATAGATGCACCTTCTGCAATACGACGTGCTGCTTCTCCAATATCACGGCAACCACATACAAATGGAACTGTGTAATCACGTTTATTTAAATGGTATACTTCATCGGCAGGAGTTAATACTTCACTCTCATCGATATAGTCTACCCCTAATGATTCTAATACACGTGCTTCTACAAGGTGACCGATACGGCATTTTGCCATAACCGGAATTGACACCGCACCCATAACTTCTTCAACGATTGTTGGGTCTGC
This sequence comes from Bacillus sp. GbtcB14, assembly GCF_019091205.1. Lineage (NCBI taxonomy): Bacteria > Bacillati > Bacillota > Bacilli > Caryophanales > Bacillaceae > Bacillus > Bacillus sp. GbtcB14. The sequence goes on along the minus strand of NZ_JAGXJT010000028.1, from coordinate 4,426 downwards.
CATACGAGAAACGCCACCTGCTGCACGAATATCTGCTGGTACACGCTCTAATGCCATAACGGCAACTGCGCCTGCCTCTTCTGCAATTTTTGCTTGTTCAGCGTTAATTACGTCCATAATAACGCCGCCTTTTTGCATTTCTGCCATTCCACGTTTTACACGTTCTGTCCCTGTTACATTTGTCATGTTACAAAAACCCCCCTAGGTGAATTGCTTTTCCCCGTTAAAGGCGAAAATTAAGAATACTCTTACATTCTACCACTAACCATCAGATGCTTGTCTACTACTTTTTCATAAAGTCGGTATGAAAAATAGGAATAAGAAAAAGCCCCTACAATGAGGAGCTTTTAAAACCAACCTTTTACTGTATCAACAGCACTATTCCATATACCACTAAAGAAAGAACCAATTCCGCGCATAGAGCGAGTAAACCAATTCGCTTCTTCTACTGCAGATGTTGTTACAAGATCTATTTGTAATGACTTACCAGATAAAAACCCAGGATCATTCGCATCTTTTGGTGTAATTACCATGTTGCCAAGTGCAGCTCCCTTTTTAATAGGTGCTTCTTGTCCCTTATTTGCTTCTTTTAATTCTGTTTTATAAACATCTTTACTTCCTTTTGGCACCGGAAGTGAAACAGCTTGTTTTGTTTGAACTGCTACATCTTTATCTTTAGCATTTTCTACTCGTACTGTTTCTTGTCCTTTTACTGAAGAATCTTTTTTATATATTTGCTTCATTTCAAAGTTAGCAAATCCATAATCATATAGCTTCTTTGTTTCATCAAAACGTGCTGTATGAGAACTTGTTTTAATAACTACAGAAATAAAACGCATTCCGTTTCTTTCAACCGTACCAGTGAAGCAATCCCCTGCTTCTGGAGTCGAGCCTGTTTTCAGGCCATCTACGCCATCATATTCTTTCACTAAGCCCTTTAACATCCAGTTCCAGTTCGACATTGCAAACTTCTCTTTTTCTGGACGGAATTCTTTTTTCGGGATTTTTGCTGTATCTAACACTTTTGGATAATCTTTAATTAAATGTTGTGCTAAGGTTGCAACATCCTTTGCAGACATTTTATTTTCTTCATCCGCTGTTGTTCCTTCAGGATGCATTCCCTTTAAATCTTTATTCGTTAAACCTGTAGAATTGACAAATTTATAATTTTTCAACCCTAGTTCTTTCGATTTATCATTCATCATTTTTACGAAGTCTACTTCTTTACCTGCAATTGCTTCTGCTAATGCAATTGTTGCACCATTTGCAGAAAAGATTGCCATTGCCTCGTATAGCTCTTTTACTGTATAAGAGCCACCATTCTCTAATGCAACATTTGATAAGGAAGCATCTTGTGAAACCTTATATGCATATTCAGAAACCTTAACTTTTTGATCCCACTTAAGTTTTCCTTTATCCACTGCTTCGTGAACTAAATATTCACTCATCATCTTTGTCATACTAGCAATGGATAATAATTCATCTGCATTCTTTTGATATACAATTTTCCCAGAATTCGCTTCAACTAAAATTGCCGCACCTGCTTCAATGTTTAAAGCAGCTCCTGTTTCAGCTGATGCATTGCTATATGGTATAAAGATGCTACAAGCTAGTGTAAGCACTGTTACCAAAGCAATGAATCTTTTGCAAAACATACCTTTCACGTTTGTTACCCCCAATATCTATGTACTCACATAACCGTTATTCTAACATAATCAAAAAAAAATAGACAGAGATATCAAATCTCCGTCTATTTGTATATCAGACATTATAATGAGTAGTTTGGAGCCTCTTTTGTAATTTGTACGTGATGAGGGTGGCTTTCACGTAAACCAGCACCTGACATACGAATGAATTGTGCATTCTCACGTAAGAATTCTAAATCTTGTGCTCCGCAATATCCCATACCGGCACGTAATCCACCAACTAATTGATGAACTGTATCTGCTAAAGGTCCTTTATATGGTACTCGGCCTTCAATACCTTCTGGAACAAGTTTTTTATTTCCTTCTTGGAAGTAACGATCTTTACTTCCTTTTTCCATCGCTCCGACAGAACCCATACCACGATATACTTTAAATTGACGACCTTGGTAAATTTCAGTTTCTCCAGGGCTTTCAGCAACACCAGCAAACATACTACCTAGCATAACAACGTGTGCCCCTGCTGCTAAAGCTTTTACCATATCACCAGAGTACTTAACACCACCATCAGCAATAACTGGAATACCGTGTTTACGAGCTTCTGTTGCACAATCGTAAACTGCTGTTAATTGTGGTACACCAACGCCAGCTACAACCCGTGTTGTACAGATAGAACCTGGTCCAATACCAACTTTAACTACGTTTGCACCCGCTTCAATTAATGCTTTCGTTGCTTCAGCAGTAGCAACATTTCCAGCGATAATATTTAGTGATGGATATTTCGCACGAACTTCTTTTACTTTATCAATAACACCTTGAGAATGTCCATGAGCTGTATCAAGCACGATTGCATCCACGCTAGCTTTTACTAATGCGTCGATACGAAGCATAGCATCAGCCGTTACACCAACCGCTGCCCCAACTAATAAGCGTCCTTGTTTATCCTTCGCAGAATTTGGGAATTCAATTACTTTTTCAATATCTTTTATTGTAATAAGCCCTTGTAATACACCGTTATTATCAACAAGAGGGAGTTTTTCAATTTTATACTTTTGTAGGATCTTTTCAGCTTCTTCCAGCGTTGTACCAACTGGAGCTGTAATTAGCTTTTCTTTTGTCATTACGTCGGAAATTTTGATTGAGTAGTCTTGGATAAAACGCATATCACGGTTTGTAATAATACCAACTAATTTTCGCTCGTCTAAATTATTTACAACCGGTACACCTGAGATACGGTATTTTCCCATAAGATGCTCTGCATCATATACTTGATGTTCTGGAGTTAAAAAGAAAGGATCTGAAATAACGCCACTTTCAGAACGTTTTACTTTATCAACTTGCTCCGCTTGTTGTTCGATAGACATGTTTTTATGAATAATTCCTAAACCGCCTTGACGAGCCATTGCAATAGCCATATCAGCTTCTGTTACTGTATCCATTCCTGCACTAATTAACGGGATATTTAACTGTAAGCTTTCAGATAAAACTGTTTTAACACTTACTTCTCTTGGTAGTACATCTGACTTTGCTGGTACAAGTAATACGTCATCAAAAGTCAAACCTTCTTTAACAAATTTAGATTCCCACATAATTGTTCCCCCCATGATACCAGAAATTATTATTAGTAGCTTATCAATTGGTTAAAATACTGTCAAGGACGTATATATATGTTAGAATTTTTAGACAATAAAAGGAGCGTAATATATGCATCAAACACATTGTACTTGGCAGCAATTAAGTTTCTTCTTTTCATCTCAAAATGTACAACGTTATCTTGCCCGTTGCTATGAAAAATCCTCCATACAAGATGCTGAAAAAAAAAGTTTTGAAAATTGTTATCCCTTTATTTATTACTTAGAACACGGGAAAAATTATTATGAATTATATAAGGTAGCCCCCTTTTCGATTCAGCCAATGTTATTGTTTTATGGAATGAGTCAACTTTTTAAAGCCTGCTTACTAACTATTGATCCTAACTATCCAGAATCCACTACTGTTTTAGCTCATGGTGTTACGACTCGTAAACGAAAAAAACAGGGGTATCAATTTTTAGAAGATGAGGTGAAGGTGCAAAAAAATGGATTATTTACTCATGTTGCAGAACAGCTGTTTCACATGAAACACTTAGAAGCAGAGAAGTTTAACATGCTAGATTTAATGGGAAATATTCCTGAATTACAAAATTTATTTCGCTATAGTCAAAGAGGGGGCACTTTATATAAAATCGATTCAAAAAACACCAATGAGCTTTCCTTTTCGGCCAACATACTAGATCGACTTCATATGACTTCAGAAAGATTTTCACGTTACATTGAATCAATTTGTAAGCATTTATCCATACAACATGTCTCCGGAAAAACGAGCGGATCGAATTTGCTTTTTACAGCTCCTATCCAGTCGTGGAACCCTATATATAGTACGCCTTTATACTACGAATATCTTGCTGATACTTATTACTTACCAATTCCAACTGACCCGAGAAATCCTAAACCAGTATTACCTGAGCTTCTTGTTCATTATTTATTGCTCTACAATTTAAGTATGATTTCTAGATACGAAACAGATTGGTGGTATGATTTACTTGGGAGCTATGGCTCTGAAGATTATCCATTTATTTATCAATTTCTTACTATTTCTGCTCAAAAAATCCCTTACTATATTTCGTCTTTTTTACTAACAGAACCGAGCCTATTTCATGGGAAATAAAAAAAAACACAAGTCAAAAGACTTGTGTTTTTAATTGCTTGGCGACGTCCTACTCTCACAGGGACAAGGTCCCAACT
>NZ_JAGXJT010000277.1:0-242 GCF_019091205.1 Bacillus sp. GbtcB14 | reverse complement strand
TATGCGCCCGTAGCTCAATTGGATAGAGCGTTTGACTACGGATCAAGAGGTTAGGGGTTCGACTCCTCTCGGGCGCGTTTTCTTTCGGGAAGTGGCTCAGCTTGGTAGAGCACCTGGTTTGGGACCAGGGGGTCGCAGGTTCAAATCCTGTCTTCCCGATAATTGTTTGGGGCCTTAGCTCAGCTGGGAGAGCGCCTGCCTTGCACGCAGGAGGTCAGCGGTTCGATCCCGCTAGGCTCCAC
>NZ_JAGXJT010000276.1:0-243 GCF_019091205.1 Bacillus sp. GbtcB14 | reverse complement strand
GAAGATGCCGATGACAATCGGCACAATCCACAGATAAAAAAGGATAAATACTGACATAAGCAAAACTCCGATTTTTCTTCTATCATACCAAAAACGCCCGGAAAAAGATACGAACGGCACCCGGCGACAAAAGAAAAACCGGCCGCTATGGCCGGTTTTTTTCTAACGGAATGAATCGTAGATCACAAACAAATTAAGCGCGATCACTAAAACCGCAATCAGCCAGGCAAGAGCCGTCACCCA
>NZ_JAGXJT010000275.1:0-243 GCF_019091205.1 Bacillus sp. GbtcB14 | reverse complement strand
TAGAGGTAAAATGCTCAGCAAACACCCTTGTAACATTGCAACTTAGGTGTGTTGAACTGCTGTAACAAGTCTCAATTGACTGGAAGATGCTCGAGGAAAAATCAGAGAAAGACAACAGAAGGGAACGGAAAGGAGGCAATAACCAATAAACGGAGAGACTAGCCTTGAGAAGGGTGGATTTTCCACACCCATTTGGCCCCAAGAGCATCCAGAATTGACCTTCTGGAACATTCAGCGAACAGT
>NZ_JAGXJT010000274.1:0-243 GCF_019091205.1 Bacillus sp. GbtcB14 | reverse complement strand
GAACAAAATCGATTTCGAAGCTTAAAACTAGGGTTTCCCCTGCTACCAAAACTGGTTGACCGGTTTCACTATGCCTGTGAAACCGGTTAACCGGTTTTTCCTGCTGCAGAAACGTGAAAACTCTGGTTTGTTGCTCCAAAACCCAACCAAATCTCTTCCAAACCTGTTCAAACTTTCCAGAATAGCTTTATAACATAAAAATGAGATAACCAAACATTCAAAACTCAACAACACCTCAAAATA
>NZ_JAGXJT010000273.1:0-243 GCF_019091205.1 Bacillus sp. GbtcB14 | reverse complement strand
AGAATTAGAAAGAAATTTGATTGCAGAACGAGTGAAAGCAGGATTAGAAGCAAGTAAGAAACGTGGAAAAAAATTAGGTACACCCAAATTAGAAAAAGAAAAACTCTCAATTGCATCACGCATGTATGACAGTAAAGAATACTCTATTAAAGAAATTGCAGAAGGAACTGGTGTATCACCAGGTTCTCTTTATCGGGCAATTAATCAACGAAAACTCGATTAAATACACTATTCATAACCCTC
>NZ_JAGXJT010000272.1:0-243 GCF_019091205.1 Bacillus sp. GbtcB14 | reverse complement strand
ACGTGAAAGCTCGGAATTGTAGCATTCCACGAGTCTTGTTAATTTCAAATCACACCCGTCACAACAACGCACAGCTGCGAATAGTGCATAAATTAAAGCACGGATATAGATTTCCAGTTTAGATATCTCACAGATAAACCGCGTAGGCTGAAATATTCCATTGTTTTTGCAAAGTTCGTCTTCAAAGTATTCACTCGCGCGTATCTCGGTGTAGACACTCCTGTACGAATTATTTGCAATCAG
>NZ_JAGXJT010000271.1:0-244 GCF_019091205.1 Bacillus sp. GbtcB14 | reverse complement strand
CGTGAATCAGCGGATGCAGCTGCAATCGCTTGAATCACTCGGAGCATAAGCGGAATACAAGCAGGCTGACGTAACAAACGCTCAAACTGCGGCAGACCTGGTCAAAACAATTGAGACGGAATATGCCGGCCTTCACGGCATCATTCATAGCGCGGGTGTGATGAAAGATCAGTATATTGCAAAGAAAACAACCGAAGAGTTTTACAGTGTATTGGCTCCTAAAACGGACGGATTTGTCAACCTT
>NZ_JAGXJT010000270.1:0-244 GCF_019091205.1 Bacillus sp. GbtcB14 | reverse complement strand
CTCAATGGCTTCTGGATGGATTTAATGATGTTCTTGCTAAGTGTGATCTCATTAATCTTGACTTGTTAGGGTATCCGTTTACTTGGGAGCTCGGAAGAGAAACTGATGCTTGGATAGAAGTCTGTCGGGATCGTGCTCTGGTGTCTTCTCAATGGTTTCAATGGTTTAATCTTGCCAAGCTCACTAATCTTGAAATCACAGCTTCAGATCACTGCCTGTTATTGCTTGAGCCTATCATTAGTAA
>NZ_JAGXJT010000269.1:0-244 GCF_019091205.1 Bacillus sp. GbtcB14 | reverse complement strand
GTAGAAAGAAAGGATAATTCACAATCACAATAAGACAACATGGTACAATGCAAGCATTATAACAAACCCATCTTCTTGGATTCTACTACACACTCAAATGTGTGGGAGTGACTTAGTCAGTAGACAAAAAGTATAAGCAAGTATGGTTGATAATTAAATTAATCAATATTCAAAGGCACGTACAAAATTCATAGAAGCTACCTAATAACAAACCCATGATTCAATTGTATTGCTATAGCTCTTT
>NZ_JAGXJT010000268.1:0-244 GCF_019091205.1 Bacillus sp. GbtcB14 | reverse complement strand
ATACAGACGCTCGTCGAACCCTACGGGCCTACGTCTGGCATATTCGCCAACACAAGGAACATAATGAATTATCAAAGGAGACTTACCGCCGGTTCCGGAAGTGCTGGCACCAGGAGCCCCAGTGTTTGGCTCTGGAACCGAAGGCTGTGGCCTGGGAGCCCTTCTCTCTGATGAAACCTCAATGTGAAGGGGCTTCCCGACACGACGATCTCCAATCTCTTCTTGAAGAATCTTGTCAAAAAAT
>NZ_JAGXJT010000027.1:0-15647 GCF_019091205.1 Bacillus sp. GbtcB14 | reverse complement strand
AGTTAGTTTGTCTAGCATCTAAAAATAAAAATTGACGTTTCACGTTGTTTGTTTCGTTCAGTTTTCAAAGAACTACTCGGTCGCTCATTCGCGACTTCCTTATGTTAACATTTTCATCTTTCAATGTCAACTAAGTTTTTTATTTCGTTTGCCGCGTTCTGCGTTATTGCATCGGCGACTTGTCCTATATTACACTTCTAAACCTTAATCGTCAACATGTTTTTCTAAAAAAATATAAAAAGGTTTATTTCCTTTAAAATAAACCTCTTTATCATATACCATTCTATTCGTTTATTATTTTTCTATAATTGGTAACGAGACAATAAACTGAATAATACCATCCTCATATTCCGCTCGAATACTGCCACCTTGCAACTCAACAATACTTTTCGCAATCGCTAATCCAAGTCCCGATCCTTCTGTTACTCTACTTCTAGATTGATCTTTCTTATAAAATCGTTCAAACAAACTCCCTAACTCTTCTCTCGTAAACTCTTCACTATGATTCGCAATTACAATTTGTATATTCCGGCGCTGCCTTTGAAGAGAAACCTTTATCTCCCCATCATCTTTACTATACTTAATCGCGTTCATTAATAGATTATCAAATACACGGACCATCTTTTCCGAATCAATCGCTGCATAAGTACGTTCCTCAGGAAACTTCTTAACAAACGTAAGCCCATGCTCTTCTGCCTGCGGTACTAACTCTTCTATTAATTGCTCGAGTAACTCATTTATACAAACCTCTTGTTTTTCTAATATAACTTGCTCATTTGTTAACTTCGTATACTCAAATAAATCTTCTATTAAATTCTTTAACTGCTCCGACTTCGCAAAAGCAATTCTCGTATACTCATCATGTTGTTCTTTATTTTCATATTTAGAATCTCTAAGTAATCGCAAGTAACCCATAATAGAAGTCAGCGGTGTACGTAAATCGTGAGATACATTCGTAATAAGCTCATTCTTCTGCTTCTCTAATTTACGTTCCTTTTCTATATTATTCATAAGCTCTTCCGCCATATTATTAATATTCTCAGTTAAAGACGCAATCTCATCTTCACCTTTCTTCTCAATACGGTACGCTAAGTTTCCTTTTTCTATTTCCTTTACACCTTGTGCCATCGCTTCAATTTGCTTCATCTTTCTCTTTGTTATATAGAAGAAAGAGAAGATGAATACGAGTACACCTATGAAAAATGGAAACGGTCCTTCTTGCGTATTATATATTACTTCACCACCCGGAATCCCACTAACGAACATGTATAAATTCTTATCTTCTATTGTAATAGGTGCAAAAGCTATAAATTCTTTTCTTGTATTTTCAAATGCATCTTGGCCATTTGAATAGTTGATTGCAAATGATGCTGCATTACGAATTGTATTGTGCAAATCAATTTGTTCTTCTTGCGCCTGCTTTGTTTTATATAAAACTTTACCACTTTCATCAGTAACCAGTATTTTTAAAGCTCTATTTCCTCGCTCTAAATTTTGATTCTCCGTTTCAATCATATTGGATATAGCTTCTAATTTATTTTCATGAACCGAACTATTTGCTGCTCTTTGAGCTTGATAATTAATTTGTTGCATACCAGACCGATAATCGACAGTCGCTTGACGATTTGCATTCTCAAAAAATGGTGCAGCTCCCTTTGCAAAAAAGACTCCTAATAACGCACAAGCAGCAAAAGTAGTAATCAATTGAATTCTTATACTCTTTCGTACACTCTTTACTAATTTCTCAATTAATTGTCTTATTTTCCTTACATAAGTAAACGGATTAAATATCTTTTTCAATCTTATACCCCACTCCCCATACTGTTTTTATATATCTAGGTTTCCTTGGATTCTCCTCAATCTTTTCACGTACTTTTCGAATATGAACCATTACAGTATTATCAGACTGGAAAGATCGTTCATTCCAAACCTTTTCATAAATTTGCTCTGCGCTAAAAACCATTCCTGGATTACGAGATAGCAATTCTAAAATGGAAAATTCCCTCGGAGTTAGTTTCACTTCTTCTCCCTCTACAATGACTTTATGAGTTGAGATATTTATTTTCATCTCTCCAATTTCTAGCTCGTCCTCATTTTGTATAGCGAAACCATTCATTTTCATATAACGGCGTAACTGAGATTTAACTCTTGCGATTAACTCTAACGGATTAAACGGCTTCGTTACGTAATCATCTGCACCCGTTGTTAGTCCTAAAATCTTATCCATATCTTGTGTTTTCGCTGAAAGCATAATGATTGGCATTTCTTTTTCTTCCCTTACTTTCATACACATGTGGATGCCGTCTACTTTCGGCATCATAATATCTAATACAACTAGATGCACTTCATTTTCTTCCAGTAAACGTAGCCCTTCTTCTCCGTCCCCTGCTTGTAATACTTTATATCCTTCATTCTTTAAATAGATTGTAATAAGATTCCTAATTTCTTTTTCATCATCTACGACAAGTATTGTTTCGTGTGCCATAATATCTCCCCCATCACTTTTTTAATCCCTAACTTCTATTATAGAAAAACTTCTGAAGAAAAACGCTCGGAAATCCTTAAGATTTTCTGAAGACGCAAAAAAGGTCTAGACTCCCCTTAAGTCTAGACCTTTCAAAAAACCCCTTTTATTTACGAACGTAGATGAAATATAGTACGAATAAAACTCCCATAACATACATAATTGGATGAATCTCTTTACGGCGACCACTTACTACCATTGTAATTGGATAGAAGATAAAGCCAATCGCAATCCCTGTTGCGATACTATACGTAAGTGGCATTGAAATGATAGTAAAGAATGCTGGTACTGCAATCTCGAATTTCTTCCAATCAATTTCACCTAAAGATGAAACCATCAAGATTCCTACAATAATTAGTGCTGGCGCTGTTACAGCTGGTGTCACAACACTTAATAGTGGTGAGAAGAATAGAGCTAGCAAGAAGAACCCTGCTGTTACAACTGCTGTAAATCCAGAACGTCCACCCGCTGCTACCCCTGCAGACGACTCAATGTAAGACGTTGTTGTTGATGTACCTAGGATCGCACCGATTACAGTTGCAATTGCATCTGCGAATAACGCTTTTCCTGCACGTGGTAATTTATTATTCTTCATTAATCCAGCTTGATTCGCAACCGCTACAAGTGTACCTGCTGTATCAAAGAAATCGATAAAGAAGAACGTTATAATAACAATCACCATTTGAACAGTGAAAATGTCTCCAAAGTGAGTTAACGCCACACCGAACGTTGGTTCTAGACTCGGTATTGCTCCCACTACAGCTTTCGGAGTATCAATTAATCCTGTTGCTACTCCTAAGATTGCTGTAAGAATCATACCGTAGAACACTGCACCATTAACTTTCTTAATCATGAAGATGATTGTCGTAACAACTCCGAAGATCGCTAGTAACGTTGTGCCCTTTGTTAAATCCCCCAACCCAACAAGAACAGCATCATTTTTCACGATAATTCCGGCATTTTGGAATCCAAGGAAGGCAATGAACAATCCGATACCTGCCGCTACTGCAAACTTTAACTCTGATGGAATTGCATTAATAATTTTTTCACGAATACCTGAAGCTGTAAGAATAATAAAGATAATACCTGACATTAACGTTCCAGCAATTGCTGTTTGCCACGGAATGCCCATCGTTAACACTGCCGTATAAGCAAAGAACGCGTTAATCCCCATACCTGGCGCTAAAGCAATTGGATACTTCGCGAATATCCCCATAACTAACGAACCAATCGCTGCTGCTAATGCTGTAGCAACGAATACTGCACCCGGATCCATTCCTGTACCTGCTGGTAACCCTTTAACATTCCCAAGTGACAGCGTAGCAGGATTGACAAATAGTACATAAGCCATAGATAAAAATGTCGTTAAACCCGCTATGAACTCTGTTTTATAATTCGTACCGAGTTCATCAAACTGAAAATAGCGTTTCATCTTACGTTTCCCCCGTTATATGATTACTCGCCGTAATCTCCCTAGCCCTCTTTTATCTATTAAAAATAAAAAAGGCTTCCATTGCATATACATGGAAGCGTTCTATGAATAAAGACAAGTTTCCCCTCATCTTTATCTAAACGCCTCGTAGTCAAGCCATTTACGGTAGCTAGGTAGAAACTTTCGGGCCATATCCCCGATATTATACGACGGCATAATATTCACTTTTCGTTTGAATTACATACTCATATTAACTCGATGAGGTGATTTTGTCAATTTAAAAACGAACATTTTTATAAACTTTTGTATTTTCGTTCGTATTAATGATGAAAACAAAAAGATCCATCTATACATAAATGATAGATGGATCTTTTTTATAATACTATTCCCACTCAATCGTTGCTGGTGGCTTACTTGTTATATCATACACGATACGGTTAACATGTTTTACTTCGTTTACGATACGTACAGAGATTTTCTCTAATACGTCCCAAGGGATACGTGCCCAGTCAGCTGTCATACCGTCGATAGATGTTACTGCACGGATACCTACTGTGTAATCGTAAGTACGCTCGTCACCCATAACACCTACGCTACGCATACCAGGAAGCGCAGTGAAGTATTGCCAAACTTCGCGGTCTAAGCCTGCTTTAATAATTTCTTCACGTAAAATCGCATCAGATTCACGAACGATTTCTAATTTCTCTTCTGTGATTTCACCTAATACACGAATACCAAGACCAGGGCCTGGGAATGGTTGACGCCATACGATCTCATCAGGAATTCCTAGTTCTGATCCTAATACACGTACTTCATCTTTAAATAACGTGTTTAAAGGCTCAATTAATTTGAACTGCATGTCTTCTGGAAGTCCACCAACGTTATGGTGAGATTTAATTGTTTGTGCAGTTGCTGTACCACTTTCAACGATGTCCGTGTAAAGTGTACCTTGTGCTAAGAAGTCCATTCCTTGTAATTTAGAAGCTTCATCATCAAATACGTAAATGAATTCATTACCGATGATTTTACGTTTTTGCTCTGGATCTTCTACACCTTTTAACTTGTTCATGAAGCGCTCTTTCGCATCCACTTTAATAACGTTCATATGGAAGCCTTCGCTAAATGTTTTCATAACACCTTCTGCTTCATCTTTACGAAGTAAACCGTGGTCAACGAAAATACATGTTAATTGGTCACCGATTGCTTTATGAATTAATACTGCTACAACAGAAGAATCTACACCACCGCTAAGTGCGCATAGTACTTTTTTGTCTCCAACAGTTTCACGGATTTTCTCTAATTCTACTTCGATAAAGTTCTCCATGTTCCATCCTTCAGAACAACCACATGCGCCGAATACGAAGTTTTTAATTAAATCGTTACCATGCTCAGAGTGACGTACTTCTGGGTGGAATTGTACACCGTATAAGTTTTTGTCTTCATTGCTCATACCAGCAATTGGACAAGACTCACTTGTTGCATCTACTACGAATCCTTCAGGTAAACCAGTTACTAAGTCACCATGGCTCATCCATACAACTTGCTCTTCTGGAAGGTTCGCATATAATTTTGATTCGTTCTCTACTTTAAGAACAGCTTTTCCGTACTCACGGTGGTTTGCACGTTCTACTTTACCACCGAAGTGTTGTGTCATAAGCTGCATACCGTAACAAATACCGAAAATCGGTAATCCTAGTTCAAAGATTTTTTCATCACAATGTAATGCGCCTTCACCGTATACACTATTCGGTCCACCAGAGAAGATAATCCCTTTTGGATTCATTGCTTTAATTTCTTCTGCAGTAATTGTATGTGGATGAAGTTCACTGTATACACCGAACTCACGAATTCGACGTGCTATTAACTGATTGTACTGACTCCCAAAATCTAAAACGATAATTGTATCATGCTGCTTCTTCAAAATAATCACCCCAACGTTAGTTCTCGTATATAAATATTTTCACCAATTTGGCAAAAAGCATTACTAATATAATAAAAAAAGCCAGTCCTCCGCCTCTAGTCTCATAACAAAGAAAAGGCAGGGGTCTGGCTTTATAAAGAAAGATAGTCTCCGCTCTTTATAAATATAAGACACACTGCCTTCATAGTCAGGTTGTTTACGGTAACCCGGTAGAGACTCTCAAACCTTATCTTTGAGGATATATGAAGGATCGTTTTATATTATCTTCCTAGATTCTAACAATGAAGTATCGATATGGTCAAGAGAGAAAGCGACAAAATTCTACAGAAATTCATTTCCTTTTCTAAAAAACATAAAAAAACATCCATTTCTATATAGAAATGGATGTTTTTTAGGACAAACGGAATTACATCATTCCGCCCATACCGCCCATGCCCATGCCGCCCATGTCAGGCATTGCTGGTGCATTTGGTTCTGGTTTGTCAGCTACTACAGCTTCAGTCGTTAAGAACATAGCTGCAACAGATGCTGCGTTTTGAAGTGCAGAGCGAGTTACTTTAGCTGGATCTACGATACCAGTTTCAAGCATGTTAACCCACTCGCCAGTAGCTGCGTTGAAACCAACGCCTACTTTTTCGCCTTTTAGACGCTCTACAACTACAGATCCTTCTAGACCAGCGTTGATTGCGATTTGACGAACTGGCTCTTCTAGTGCGCGAAGTACGATGTTGATACCTGTTGCTTCGTCACCTTCAGCTACGATAGAAGCTACTTTCGTGTATACGTTCATAAGTGAAGTACCACCACCTGCAACGATACCTTCTTCTACTGCTGCACGAGTTGAGTTAAGTGCATCTTCAATACGAAGTTTGCGCTCTTTTAACTCAGTTTCAGTTGCTGCACCTACTTTAATTACCGCTACGCCACCTGCAAGTTTTGCAAGACGCTCTTGTAATTTTTCACGATCGAATTCAGAAGTAGTTTCTTCTAATTGCGCACGGATTTGGCCAATGCGAGCTTCGATTTGTTGTGAATTTCCGATACCTTCAACTACAGTTGTGTTTTCTTTCGTTACAACAACTTTACCAGCGCGTCCTAAAGATTCAATTGTAGCAGATTTTAAGTCACGACCTAATTCTTCAGTGATTACTTCGCCACCAGTTAAAATTGCGATATCTTCTAGCATTGCTTTACGACGGTCACCAAATCCAGGAGCTTTAACAGCTACTACATTGAATGTACCACGAAGTTTGTTCACTACTAATGTAGCTAAAGCTTCGCCTTCTACGTCTTCAGCGATGATAAGAAGTGGTTTACCTTGTTGTACCACTTGCTCTAATACTGGTAAGATTTCTTGGATGTTAGAAATCTTCTTATCAGTAATTAAGATGTATGGGTTATCAAGAACTGCTTCCATTTTGTCAGAATCAGTAATCATGTAAGGAGATGCATATCCACGATCAAATTGCATACCTTCTACTACGTCTAATTCTGTTGTGAATCCTTTAGACTCTTCTAAAGTAATAACACCGTCGTTACCAACGCGCTCCATTGCTTCAGCGATTAATTGACCAACTTCTTCGTCAGCCGCAGAAATAGCAGCTACTTGTGCGATAGAAGATTTACCTTCGATTGGTTTAGAAATCTCTTTTAATTCTGCAATTGCAGCAGTAACAGCTTTTTCGATACCTTTACGAAGACCCATTGGGTTCGCACCAGCTGTTACGTTTTTAAGACCTTCACGAATCATAGCTTGTGCTAATACAGTTGCAGTTGTTGTTCCGTCACCAGCTACATCATTTGTTTTGCTAGCAACTTCTGCTACTAATTTTGCACCCATGTTTTCGAATGCATCTTCTAATTCGATTTCTTTTGCGATTGTTACACCGTCATTTGTAATAAGTGGTGAACCGAATTTTTTCTCAAGTACAACGTTACGACCTTTTGGTCCAAGCGTTACTTTAACTGCGTTTGCAAGAGTGTCGACACCGCGAAGCATCGAACGACGTGCTTCTTCACTAAATTTAATATCTTTTGCCATAATAATTGACCCCCTTGAATTTTTTAAGATTTATATAATTAACCGATAACTGCTAAAATGTCACTTTCACGTAAAATCAAGTAGTCAGTACCTTCGTATTTCACTTCAGTACCTGCATATTTTGAGAAGATGATAAGATCACCTGCTGCTACCTCTAAAGCAACACGCTCACCATTTTCAAGCACTCGACCAGTACCTACTGCAATAACTTTACCCTCTTGTGGTTTTTCTTTTGCAGTGTCTGGTAATACAATACCACTTGCTGTTTTTTCTTCTGCTTGAACAAGCTCAATTACAACGCGATCACCTAATGGCTTTAGCATGAACAATAACCTCCTCATTTTGTTATGTAAATTTTATTTATTAGCACTCAAGTCACTCGAGTGCTAACACACTTATAATAATAAATAATCTCAATTTCTTTTGCAAGTAAAAAAATCATAATTTTTTCGCAAATTAAGCTATACACTTTTCTATATAGAGTCCCTCTTCTTCTACCTTTACTATATGAATCGTTGTTTCCACTACTCGTATGTTACAATATGAAAGGACACCCTAAGTTGTTTTCGCTACACACACAACTTTCTCCTGTCTTCTATTATAATTTCAAATAAGGATTTACGAAAAAAACATAATTTAAGTGAGGTTTATATCGTAGGTAGCATACTTACATGTTATCCTACCTTATCTCATACACTAGAGTTAGAAAGGATGGTTAAACCATTTGAAAAAACAATATTGGTGGGTTATCGTTACATACATTTTAATGCAGTTATCATCCATTGCTGGATTACCACTTCTGCTGAAAACTGGACTTTATGATAACAGGGGATTTACTAGAGAAGAGAAATTTCAACTCATAACTGGCCACTGGGCAATCATTAGCTTCTTTATTGCATTATGTATCGTACTTTGGTTACTTAGAACAGATATTCGTGACAGACGTTTAGATACAACGCGCTCTACTGTTCCAGCTACGATTGGTTGGATTTTTATCGGGTTCTTCCTAGCATTTTTCTCACAAAGTATTGCCGGTATGATAGAAATGCGTGTATTAGGAATTAAACCTGGATCAGAAAATACAGCGAGACTTATGGATATCGCTAGAACGACACCTTGGTTCCTTATCGTCATCTCTATAATAGGACCTATTTTGGAAGAAATCGTATTTAGAAAAATTTTATTTGGTACACTTTATAAGAAGTTTAACTTCTTTATTGCTGCTATCATTAGTTCTCTCGTATTCGCAGCAATTCATTTTGATTTCACTCACTTATTGGTATACACTTCTATGGGACTCGTATTCGCCTTTTTATATGTAAAAACGAAGCGTATTATCGTCCCTATCGCAGCTCATGTCGCAATGAATACATTAGTTGCAGTTGCTCAAGTTTTAATGAGCAATGAACAAATTCAAGAAATGATTAAAGAAGCTGAAAAAATGCAAGGCTTTATCGGAGGATTTTTAGTATGAGAAACTCACCATTGTTCATGGCTGCATTGTACTTCCTTCTAGGATGTATCTTTACACGCTTCGCCATTACGAACGTAACAGATACAATCTGGAATATGTGGACAATACTATTCGCAGTTATGGCAACAATTGATTTTAATTTGGCACTTCGCCTTATCTTAGTTAAATTCACAAAGAAAAAACAATAATAAAACGCAGAGGTTGCTTCCTCTGCGTTTTATTGTGGATAATTCTTCAAAAAGTAAACCAGTGTTTGTAGCTCTACTGCTAAATCAATATGATGAATTCTTATATTGTCTGACACATTTAAGCGTGCTGGTGTGAAATTTAAAATACCATGCACATTCGTTTCTGCCAATCTATCTGCTACAGATTGTGCTACTGTAGCGGGTACTGTTAATATTGCCACTTGTATATCAGTTGATAAACGTTCTTCTAATTCATCTAAATGATATACAGGAATGCCCCCGATTTCTGTCCCGACTTTCTCTTCACTAACATCAAACGCCATTTCAATTTTTGTATTATTGTTTTTCGTGAAATTATAATGTAAGAAAGCGGTCCCTAAATTACCTACTCCAATAAGCGCTACACGTGTTATATCATCTTGGTCGAGTGTTTCACGGAAAAATGATAATAAATAATTTACGTTATATCCATAACCTTTTTTCCCTAACGCTCCAAAATATGAAAAATCTCTTCGAATCGTTGCGGAATCAACTTTTACCGCTTCGCTCAATTCGGCTGATGAAACACGTTGCTTACCAGAAAGAGATAAGTTTTGGATAAATCGATAGTATAGAGGCAATCGTTTGGCAGTGGCCTGTGGAATTTTTTGCTGATCCATATAACCTCTCCTCTCTTCCTATCTTTATTCATATACTTGAATCAAATACAGAAGTTTAGCACTCATGAATTTCCCTGTATAATAAAGAGAAGAAGTATTCTCTCTTTATTTTAAACTATACACTATTTTTAGTATGATTGAGAAATATAAACATGGCAAAGTTAAGAAATTATTTGAGGTGAAAACATTGATTTTATTACAAGTAAACGCGCTTACGAAATTATACGGTGCAGAAACGATTCTTGCAAACATAAAATTAGAAGTTCAAACGAAAGATCGTATCGCATTAGTCGGACGAAATGGAGCCGGAAAATCTACATTATTAAAAATAATAGCTGGTGAGCTATCCCATGATGGTGGCGAAATTATAAAACCGAAAGATGTCTCAATCGGATATTTAGCTCAGAATACCGGGTTAGAAACGTCTTTAACAATTTGGGATGAAATGTTAACCGTCTTTACACACTTGCAACAAATGGAGACAAAACTTCGAAGGCTAGAGCAAGAGATGGGAAAAGAAGAAAACTTTTCAAACGAGGCTACATATGAAAGATTATTAGCTGACTATGACCAATTACAATTAGATTATAAAGATCAAGGTGGATATCAGTACGAAGCAGATATTCGCTCGATTTTAAGTGGTCTTGGCTTCCCAGTTGAAACGCACCAGACGACGATTTCTACATTAAGCGGTGGACAAAAAACAAGATTAGCTCTCGGTAAATTATTATTAACGAAACCAGACCTACTTATTTTGGACGAGCCTACAAACCATTTAGACATCGAAACATTGACATGGCTTGAACAATATTTACAAGGCTATCCTGGCGCAATACTAATCGTTTCTCATGACCGTTATTTCTTAGATAAACTCGTTACACAAGTATATGAAATTTCGAATAAAGAAAGCAGACGATTTGTTGGTAACTACAGTAAATATTTAGACTTAAAATCAGCATTATACGAGCAAGACATGAAACGTTATGAAAAACAACAAGATGAAATCGCTAAGCTTGAGGATTTCGTTCAAAAAAATATAGCTCGCGCATCTACGACAAAACGTGCGCAAAGCCGTCGTAAACAATTAGATAGAATGGAATTATTGACTAGACCATTAGGTGATTCTAAGTCAGCATCCTTCCACTTCGATATCGAAAAACAAAGTGGAAATGATGTTTTACAAGTAAAGGATGCAACTATCGGCTATGATGAGGATCCTATTATTGAACATGTAACTATGCGCTTAACTCGCGGGGATAGCGTTGCTTTAGTTGGTCCAAACGGAATTGGGAAATCCACATTATTAAAATCACTTGTGAATAAGTTACCACTATTAAATGGTAATGTTTCTTTTGGATCCAATGTATCTGTTGGTTATTATGATCAAGAACAAGCGAACTTAACATCTTCTAAGCGAGTTTTAAATGAGTTATGGGATGAATATCCATTGCAGCCCGAAAAAGAAATTCGCACGATATTAGGTAACTTCTTATTCACAGGAGATGATGTACTAAAACCAGTATCTTCTCTTAGTGGTGGACAAAAAGCTCGATTAGCTCTTGCAAAACTTATGATGCAAAAATCGAATTTATTAATTCTAGATGAACCTACGAACCATCTTGATTTAAATAGTAAAGAGATTTTGGAGAATGCTTTAATTGATTATCCAGGCACCCTTCTATTTGTCTCACATGACCGCTACTTCATTAATCGTGTAACGACGACCGTTGTTGAGTTATCAACAGAAGGTGCACAGGAATATTTAGGGGACTATGATTACTACGTTGAAAAGAAAAATGAAATGATTGAACGCGCAGCATTTGAACAACAAGAACAGCAAGAAAACCAAGCACCTGTTCAAAAAACTGTAGCTCAAGAAAAATTAAATTATCTCGAAGAAAAAGAGCGTAAACAATTAGAACGTCAACGCACTCGAAAAATTGAGGAGCTAGAACAAAATATTGTAGAATTTGAAGAAGAAATTGCTACGTTAGAAGATCAACTTTGCTTACCAGAAATATATGCAGATTATGAAAAGGCTAGTGAAATTACAACGAAAAAGCAAACACTACAAGAGCAACTTGATGCATGTATGGCAGAATGGGAAGAATTACATTTATAAAAGTATGAATAAGAAGGATGTCTCATAAGTCGGGATTTTTGACTATGCGACATCCTTTTTGTCTTTTAGTTGGGATGAACGTCATATTGTATAAACAATTCGACACGACATATCGATTTACCGACAAAGTTTGACATTGTTAATAACTCCTATCATAAGAGCGCATTTCAAAATGTTTTTTAGAGATATCTTCTTGTTATTTATTTCCCGAAAAAGAATACATTTAAAGGTCAGACTTCATCTGATTTATCCACAAGTTTATACACATATCCACCTTTGTAAAATAAACCCCAAAACAACTTTTCCACATTATCCACAATTAACAAAAAAGTTATCAACATTTTATATACACAATAAAACCCACATTATCAACAGATAATATGGGTTTTATCCACAAGCTGTGGTTAATTTTGTGCATAACTATGCTTCAATATCTAATCCTGGATTTGCATTTAAAGCTAATGTAGCACGTTTTCCTTGTTCATATGCAATTGTACCTGCCGCTGCAATCATTGCTGCATTATCGGTACATAAAGATAATGGAGGAATAATTAGCTCAATATTTTCTTTTGCCGCAAATTCCGCTTCCAAACGTGCGCGAAGTCCTTTATTCGCAGCTACTCCACCAGCAAGAAGCAGTTGCTTTACGTTATACGCTTCCGCTGCACGAGATGCTTTCGTTACAAGTACATCTATTACACTCTCTTGGAAACTTGCTGCTAAATCTTCTGGTGCAATTTCTATCCCGCGTTGTTTTGCGTTATGCACAGTGTTGATAACTGCTGATTTCAATCCACTAAAACTGAAATCATACGAATCAGGTTCTAGCCATGCACGAGGCAGAACGATTGTTGGTTCCCCTTCATGTGCAAGGCGATCAATATGAGGGCCACCTGGATATGGCATAGATAACGTACGAGCTAC
Source organism: Bacillus sp. GbtcB14 (assembly GCF_019091205.1). NCBI lineage: Bacteria > Bacillati > Bacillota > Bacilli > Caryophanales > Bacillaceae > Bacillus > Bacillus sp. GbtcB14. The sequence continues at coordinate 2,362 of NZ_JAGXJT010000027.1, read as the reverse complement.
TTTATCATATGCCTCTCCAGCTGCATCATCTCTTGTTTCACCAATCACTTCGAATGAACCATGTTCTTTCATATAAACAAGCTCCGTATGTCCACCAGATACAACAAGTGATAGTAGTGGGAATTGAACTTCTTTTACTAAACGGTTCGCATAAATGTGCCCGGCGATATGATGAACACCCACTAGAGGAATATCATGTGCAAAAGCCACTGCTTTCGCTGCATTTACGCCTATTAGAAGCGCTCCTACTAAACCAGGTCCTTCTGTTACAGCAATTGCATCAATATCATCAAATGTGATATTTGCTTCTTTTAAAGCTTCTTCTAACACAACTGTAATTTCTTCTACATGATGACGAGATGCAATCTCTGGTACAACTCCGCCAAAACGTTTATGACTTTCAATTTGTGATGCAACGACATTCGCAATAATTTCCGTTCCATTTTTAACAACTGCTACTGCTGTTTCATCACAACTTGTTTCAATACCAAGTATAATCGTATTTTTTTCCATTATATATTCACCCACATTACGAGACCATCTTCCTGATTGTCTGCATAGTATCGTTTACGAATTCCACCATTTTGAAATCCGTATTTTTTGTATAACTGCTTTGCTACTTCATTTGATACACGTACTTCAAGTGTCATCGTTTTTACCCCTAGATCTTTCGCTTCAGAAATAACTTCTTTCAATAAAGCATCTCCTAGCTTTTGACCTCTGTATTCTGGCAAAATAGCTATATTTGTTATATGTGATTCATCAATAATTATCCACAATCCACAATACCCAATTACACGACCATCTTTTTCTAGCACAACATAATGTGCATGTTCATTCATCGTTAACTCACGGTGAAAGGCATCTGCAGTCCAAGGCGTTGAAAAAGATGCTTCTTCAATAGCTACAATTTGAGCGATATCATCGAGTTCCATCTTTCTAAATATCATATCCATCTTCTGCAAGCTCCTACTTATTTTGACTTTCTAACCACTTTGTTTCAGCTTCAGCTAAACGAAGATAACTAGGAACAAATGAATGTACATCTTGTTCTTCTTTTTGTAATCCTAAAAACGCCAGTTCACTTGGTCTAGGGTTATTTTTAGTAAAAGGAGCAAATACAGCTTGATCGCCTAAATGTTCTATTATTGTTTCTTTGTGCAGTTTAACATCGTTACCAATAAATAAAATCGGCTTCCCTTTATCCTTTAACATTTGCAACCAGTCTACAATAAGGATGATTCGGTCTTCTTCTATAGAAGTTAAATGCTCTCCTTCATATGTATATAACCCAGTATAAATTTGTCCACGTCTTCCATCAAATAAAGGACAGATCAATCCATTAAAATTAGCACCGTTGGCAGCAACTACTTCTAAACTTGATACACCTACAATTGGTATTTGAAGTGACCAAGCTAATGTTTTTGCAGCTGTCACACCTATGCGAACACCTGTATATGACCCAGGTCCAGCAGCTACAACGATTTTAGTTAATTCTTTCGGTTTTACACCACATTCTTTTAACAATTTCTCTACAGCTGGCATAAGACGTACAGAATGATTTTTTGTTAAGTTTGTAATGATTTCCCCAATTACGTTTCCTTCCTCAATAAGGGATACACCCATTACGTAATTTGAAGTATCAATTGCTAGTACTTTCATCTTGTAATAGCTCCTCACATAATCTAATATATCGATCTCCAATTGGCTCGAGTACAATTTTCCTTGTATCATCTCCAGCATGGAATAAACTAATTTGTAACTTCTCGTTTGGTAAAAATGCTTCTATTAAATGAGCCCATTCTACTACGGTAATTCCTTCACCGTAGAAATATTCATCAAAACCTAAGTCCTCTTCACTTTCTGCTAAGCGATACACGTCCATATGATATAGCGGCAATCTCCCTTTATATTCTTTAATAATATTAAAGGTAGGACTATTTACAACTCTTTTCACTCCAAGACCTTTTGCTAGTCCTTTTGTAAAAGTTGTCTTACCAGCCCCTAGATCTCCTTCTAAAATAATTACATCTTGCGCTCCGACAAGTCCACCTAGTTTTTCTGATAATCTTTGTGTTTCTTCAGAAGATTTTGTTGTTATTTCATATTTACTCACAGACTTCACCTACTTTACTCACAATGTTCTCTGCTCTTTATTATACAGGTTTTAAATATATAAAAAAGTCCTTAGGAGTTTTCCTAAGGATAGTTTGACTGTCTTTATTAGTTTTTTGTTAAAACAAATAAAAAAATACGAAACAACATGTTTCGTTCTTTTCTTTATATAAAATGGCGGTCCCGACCGGGGTCGAACCGGCGATCTCCTGCGTGACAGGCAGGCATGTTAACCACTACACCACGG
>NZ_JAGXJT010000267.1:0-244 GCF_019091205.1 Bacillus sp. GbtcB14 | reverse complement strand
CGGAATGGAAGGAGCTCCTTAAATGTTATTGATGTTGATTCATTTGATAGTAAAAATAATTCTTTAACCGTTATGAATGATAATTCTTGGTTGTGGCATAGAAGATTAGGACATGCTAGTATGGATTCTATTTCAAAATTGGTTAGAAAAGATCTTGTTATTGGTTTGCCATCTATTCCGTTTGTTAAAGATATACTTTGTGATACAGGCCAATTTTCTTATTAGGTCTTACTTTTACGATCGC
>NZ_JAGXJT010000266.1:0-244 GCF_019091205.1 Bacillus sp. GbtcB14 | reverse complement strand
ACTACTACCGGAGAGATGCAAGGCTAGATCAATTAGGAATGGTTATAATTAGTTAATGCATGCATGGAACGTATTATGTTACATAATAATAATAAGTGTTTTATATGCTTTTATTTTGTACTTTTTTTTTTTTTGATTAGATATTTTGTACTTTATTAGTTTCTATAATATGGATGAATATTTTATTATTAATGTAATGATTGTACTATCTTGGGACTTTGGCTGAAATTGAATAATAGTAATG
>NZ_JAGXJT010000265.1:0-244 GCF_019091205.1 Bacillus sp. GbtcB14 | reverse complement strand
ATGAACCGGGGCGGCCCGCGCGATCTCGGCGTGCTGCGCGACGGGCTGAACGCCGCCGAAATAATCCGCGCCGAAATCTTGAGCAAGCCGCATCATAACACGCTGGCCCTGCTGGCGCGGCCGCTGGCGACATCGCCGGAATTATCGGCTTTCCAGCAAACCCTCACCGACGCGCTGACCGATAACCTGCCCAGCCTCACCCGCGACGGTCATTTCATTCGCGCCGGTTATTTTCCCGCGCTCG
>NZ_JAGXJT010000264.1:0-244 GCF_019091205.1 Bacillus sp. GbtcB14 | reverse complement strand
GAAGAAAAATCAAATTTCGAGAGAGCATCTTATAAAAATATGATGTCAATATGGATTCTGATTGATAAATATATTGGAGAAGAAAATAAATTAATTGAAGAATTAATGTAGTCACATTCAATCGTGTGTGCTCTTTATTATGTATTAGATGTATATGCGATTGAACGTGGAAAGAACCGGACACATTAAATAATTAGCCAAGTAAAAAAGTGAACGCCTACGGAAAAAATTCGTTCACTTTTTA
>NZ_JAGXJT010000263.1:0-244 GCF_019091205.1 Bacillus sp. GbtcB14 | reverse complement strand
CGGCAGGATGCAAACGAAGAGGAAATCGGCAGCGCGCTGAAAGATGCGCATTTTGAAAACGATATCGGTATGCTTTCCGACGGGCTTGAGACGCTTGTCGGCGAGAAGGGCGTAGCGCTCTCTGGCGGACAAAAGCAGCGCATCTCAATTGCGAGAGCGCTTTTGACTGATCCTGACATTCTCATATTAGATGATTCGCTTTCTGCCGTAGACGCGAAAACGGAAGCCGCCATCATTGACAGCA
>NZ_JAGXJT010000262.1:0-245 GCF_019091205.1 Bacillus sp. GbtcB14 | reverse complement strand
CTAACCTATTTATATTCAATAACCTTCAATAGCAACTCCAATTTATATAAAACTTATTTTATTAGAAACTAGATTTGTATATCTTTCTCACAATGCCTCGTATAATCTGGAGCATAATTGTTTGTTCGGATGTTTACTATAACTTATAGATTATACCATAATAGATTGCTCTTAAACTTATCAATTCTTGCTTCTACCTTTTAAAATTTAATTTTAGCTAAAATTTTTCCTCAAATGAGTTTTGT
>NZ_JAGXJT010000261.1:0-245 GCF_019091205.1 Bacillus sp. GbtcB14 | reverse complement strand
TGAAATGGGTAGAATGGATATGTTAAGATAAATTAAAGATAAATTGGTATGAAATTATTTTAGAGAATATTTGTAGATATGTGGTAAAGCTTTTGAATAAAATATTTCCCAATATAAATTAGTATTGGGGTTTGTGTGAGTGCTCCTTAGCATTACCCAATAATATATGGGTCATATATCTATAATGAAGAGAAGAAAATAGTGTCTAGACACTAGTGTAAGTGTCAGTATGGATGGTATATATA
>NZ_JAGXJT010000260.1:0-245 GCF_019091205.1 Bacillus sp. GbtcB14 | reverse complement strand
TAAATTTAAGAATAAGATAAAATAATCAATTTTAAAAGTAAGATAACAAACTAAGCAAAAAAAAAAAAAAACAATTTTTCCTATTTTTAAGGTTTAACTATCACTAATATCTTAATTTAATTAAAAAAATATTAATTAATTTAATTATAATAATTAGATTTGAAATATGAAAAATAAAAATCTTAATACAAAACTAAACAGAAAATTTAAAATTAAATCTAAGAAAAAATATGAAAAAAATGGGA
>NZ_JAGXJT010000259.1:0-245 GCF_019091205.1 Bacillus sp. GbtcB14 | reverse complement strand
TACCAAATGCTTGCGGCCAAAACGATTTACCGAATAAGTCCGAATAGAACAAAAGAACTCCAAAAACACTGCTATAGGATGGAGAGACCATTGGATTATTGGGGCTTCAGGGATTGAAATTTGGGTTTAGGAGCAGAAAGAAGAATCACAATAAATATGGGGATGAAGAATCGCGATGGAGAATTGTTGGGATTGAAAATTGCAGGTTTTGTTAGAGAAGAAATAGGAATCGCAGTAAGTATTTT
>NZ_JAGXJT010000258.1:0-245 GCF_019091205.1 Bacillus sp. GbtcB14 | reverse complement strand
CAATGATCTCATAGCCCTGTCCACATTCACAGTGGGGTGTGAGTAGTGAAAGTACTCATTGTCAAACGAGACATTAAGGCCAATGCATCCAATGTGCATCTGAATAAGCATAGAAAAAGTCCACTCTTGTAAATCAGAGTGTATCTTCTATGTGTACCATGAGTCAAAGTTAATGCATTCCACAGGCTGTAGTGGTCTGGTGGGTTTAGGAAATTGCGAAAGCCACCTCTAAGAGTGAACCTCGT
>NZ_JAGXJT010000026.1:0-17038 GCF_019091205.1 Bacillus sp. GbtcB14 | reverse complement strand
GTTTTTTTCTGATGATATTAGATTACAAATATAAAAACTAAGTATATTACCAAGTAGATTTTATTACACTGTAATCTGTACTTTTAATTGAGAGAAGCTTTAAATTTATGATAATACTAGTAGTTTTAGAGGAAGAATGAAAAATGAAATGTATGAAATCTGAGGAGTGATGTCAGACAATTACTTTTTTGTAAAAAAATAATAAATTTTCCGATATATTATTGAATCTGCATTTTTTGTTTGATATATTATTAATCATTGGAAGTTTGGGAATTATTAGACTATTGATATCTGTTTAACCTCATGAATTAATGGATTGAAATAGAATGCATTGAATATGCGTAACGAATTTATTGCTTTTACTAGCAAGATATTTAAGAAACCAGGGAGGGAAATCTGTGTTATCTGCATTAAAGGTAGTGCCAATCGAACAAATATTTTTACATGAAGAATATGAGGTAGATGTGGATTTAAAATAAAGTCGCGATGTTTTTAAAAAAGTCGCGATGTTTAAAATAAAGATGCGACGTTTGTAAAAAAGTTGCGATGAAACACCCTTTTGAATTACATTAATTCAAAGGGGTGTTTTTATGTCTAAAAGAACTAGAACATCTAAAATTGATAAGTGGTTAAAAGAAGGACGAGGAACAGGAGTCGGAGCAGATTATAAACCTTGGCTTAATATTCAAGACGTTTCTTCGCTTGGAAGATCTACTCGCTTGAAAGGGATTAAAACAAACCGACAACACGAATTTTTATCGGATTTAGAACGAAACTACTTTTATTTAACTGAATATTCGGAGATTACTGTCGATATTCGAGAACAATTTCCGCTATTGCCGTTGGAAGAAACAATTGTCATTGCAGATGAGCTAGGTATTAAGCATCCTACAGATTCAAAAACGCATGAGCCAGTTGTGATGACAACGGATTTTTTATTAACTGTGGATAAAGGTGACGGAATAGTAGAAGTAGCTCGCACGGTCAAAATGAAAGATGAATTACTTAAAAAAAGAGTGATGGAAAAATTTGATATAGAAAGGGTGTACTGGGAAAGAAGAAAAACTGATTGGGGAATTGTGACTGAACTTCAGATTCCTAAAACATTTGCTAGAAATATTAGCTATATTCATGACTATCATGATCTTTATTTACATGGTAGGGTAAGCACCCAGCGCCTTGTCATATTTCTATGATAGGTTTCCAAATACTCCCCCCCGAACCGTACGTACTTGTCTCCAAGTATACGGCTCTCCATTTATCAATCTAATTTACCTAAATGTAAATCTATGTGACATTGTTGGCATAATGCCATGGTTTTTCTTTTTCTGGATATCATCATCTGCTCCCACATTTTTTTCCCTTTTAGGTCTTTTAACTTTCTAATGTGGTGCATTTCAATTGCTTGATTCTTTTTGCCACACATCTCACATTCTTCAGCTAATAATCGTTTAATGAGACTCGTTCTTCCAGACATCTTTAATGTATTTGGGAGAATATCAACTTCTGGTTTGTTATCTGTATGTTTTTGTCTCTGAAATCCTTTGTCATAGAGATATCTTATTTTTTCGCCATTTTTTGTTTTGTATTGGATACCAAACTTTCCGTTGATTTTATATTTGTTGAGTATTTTTTTAACACTTGTGTTGTACTTGTTTGCGAACGTCTTATACATACTGTATTCCATTATATATTTGTATTTATTTAGGACACTTACATTGTTCGCTAACTTATAGTACTCATATAGACCGCGTATTTCTGCATTATAGATACTTAGAATCTCTAAATCATCATTATCTTTTAAATAAGTTCTGTGTTTAGCTTTCCAAGTACCTGTTTTATTTTCAATTACTAATGCATCTTTTTGTAGTAAATTCTTTATCCATTTGCTTTTTGGTACATATAGTTTAGGCGTATAGGAGTATAATCTTTTTGTGCGTCCGTGTGTAGTTTTTGCAGTTGACTGTTCTCTAGAGATTGTAATATCGTATCCAAGAAATTGTGCCAATTTTTGGCTATGAGTTATGAGTGTTTTTTCTTGTGATAATTCAAGGTCTAACTTTTCTTTAAGAAAAATCGTGAGATTTTCTTTGAGCTGAGTAGCATCTTCTTTACTGCCAATTATTCCAATTAAGAAGTCATCTGCATACCTGGTATATACTATTCTTTTGTAGTCTGCATCCATTTGGTCTTTTGAATGGATAGAGAGTTGTTTTTTGTGTAGTTCGTTCCATTGTGTTTTAACTTCTCTCTTTTCTTCTTCTGACATTTGTCCCCATGAATTCACATGTTTTTTCCGCAATCTATATTTCTTTTCAGATAGGTAGCCATAATCACGAGTTTCTTTTCTTCGTATTCCCTTATCAAATTGTTGTTTGTAATTGTTCATAAACTGATCTAATTCATTTAGGTAGATATTAGATAATATGGGACTGATTATGCCTCCTTGTGGGGTGCCAGAGAATGTGTTGTTATATGTCCATTCTTCTAGATAGCCTGCTCTTAGAAATTTCCAGATTAGCCTTATGAATTTTTCGTCATCGATTCTTTTTCTAAGGATATTTATAAGTGTAAGATGATTTATGTTATCGAAAAAGCCTTTTATATCTCCTTCAACAAACCAACGCACACCTCTATATGTCCTTTGAATTTGAATCAATGCCGTATGACAACTCTTTTTAGGTCTAAACCCATGTGAATTATCAGAGAATGTTTGCTCATATATACTCTCAAGGATACTTCTTATTATTTCCTGTACAATTTTATCATCTGTTGATGGTATACCTAGTGGTCTTTTTCCGCCATTGGCTTTATCTATATATACTCGTTTAGCTGGATAAGGTTGATATGTCTCATTTTTGATTCTGTCTATAAGAGTGTTAATTCTTTCAATACTCATTCCGTCAATATTATTTCCGTCTGTACCCTTAGTCATATTACCTTCTTTGGCATATATCTTAGAATATGCCATGTAATAAAACTCTGGATTATAAAGATTTCTATAGAGTCTCTTGTATTTATAATTTGCATTATTAGCTTTGGTATTTAGACTGTTTAATACCTCATTTGGATTTCTCATAGAGCCTCTCGCTCCTTCCTAATTCGTATTAAACTGATAAACTGTTTCCCTTCGCCATGTAATAGGCTTTCCCTATTTCGGACTACTACGGAAACTCCGTTACCTTATTGGATATTCATAAGCCACATACCTTGTTTTACACTTGGTATCATCCTTAATAGCCAATTTAGGTTGGCATTCCAACTTAGGTAATCCCCATTTAGTACAATTAGAGACAAGCATGTTATAGTGTCGGATGCGACTTTCGTTCTTTTCCACTTACAGTGGCTGGTTAGTAATGGGTCACAAGGAATAGAGTCCAATGTTATCCCTATTCCTCTTGAGCTATTTAACAAGCACCTAGTTAAATGGCTATTACTACACAACGTTACTAGTTACCTTTCGTTGCGGGTCTCGATATCCCCCCTTGAACTATCGTTTAAGCAGTTTAGCTTTCATCCTCATCTATAACGGTTCATCTTGCCATTCAGTCGTGATTTGGTAACTAATCAACTTATGGCTTTACCAACATGCTACACTCCCCGTTTGGTTTCCCTCTCGGATAAGTTGGTTGATGATAGGTTTTCGTGTGACCTATAACCTACAACTTTGCTAAAGTTGAATCCCTAAAAGCCCTTATGGGCGCACATGCTTTTCAAAATATAAACCCTCAACAAATTGAAGACTTAGTATTTTCATTACTACAAAGGCTACTAGAGAAAGATGAATCAATTCGAGAAATAGCTAATAGTTTTGATAAAGATACACATATGCCTCTAGGAAGTGGAATTACACTTTTCTATCATTTGTTAGCTTGTAAAATTATTCAAATAGATATGTCTATACCATTAGATATTGAGCAATGCGTTCAAATTCAATCAGTTAATGAAGATAAGTTAAAGCAGGTGAAGTACGGATGATTTATATTAATCAGGTTATGCAATCTACGAAAGATTCTACACGTTTACGAGTGATTGAAGTAGAGGAAGATTACGTATATATCGTTAATATCGATACAATAAGCGCAATGCCTAAAAGAGAGTTATATGCCAATATGGAATTGGATATTGAACAAAATGAATTGTTAATTATAGGAGACCCTTATGCTAGAGCAGTGCCAGATAGTGACTTAACACAAGTACAAAAGGATAAACGTGATTATGATTGGGCAATTGTAGAAAAGTTTATTATTCCGAATATGTCTTCACTTCTACTAAAAAAAGGACGTGAAGCTAAAATCGTACAAATTGTGGCTGATAGTGGGTTAGGTAAAACAAAAGTAAAAAAGCTTTTAAGTAGATACTGGCAGCGTGGAATGAACAAAAATTCGATGCTACCTGATTATGCGAATTCAGGTGGTCGAGGGAAAAGTAAGAAACTCAATGTGGATAAAATCGGGAGACCACGAAAGCTTACGGTAGATGGTGAATACAGAAGTGGTGTTAATATTACAGAAGAGATAAAATTGCAATTTGAACATGGAATAAACAAGTATTATCGCAAGGCAAATGGGTATTCATTAAAATATGTTTATCACTTTATTTTAAGAGACTTTTATTCAGATCGTTATAAAGAGAATGGTGACATCCAATATAGGATTTGGGAACCGGATCGTATTCCTTCTTACCACCAGTTTTATTATTGGTTTAAAAAGTTGGAAGATCCTAAAAAGGATATTATATTCCGTAAAAGTACTAAAGAATATGAATTAAAACATCGGCCAATTTTAAGCAATTCAAAAGTAGAAACCAATGGTCCTGGTACACGCTTTCAAATTGATGCGACGATTGCAGATATTTATTTAGTTAGCGCTATCGATGCTAACCGCATTATCGGTCGTCCATTAATCTATGCAGTCGTTGATGTATATTCTCGAATCGTCACAGGGATTTATGTTGGTTTAGAAGGGCCATCATGGATGGGTGCAATGATGGCTTTGGATAATATGGTTGCTGATAAAGTTGAATTTTGTAAGCAGTACAATATTGATATTACAGAAGAACAATGGCCAACTCATCATTTACCAGAGATTATTATTGCCGATAGAGGTGAGTTTGAAGGGTACGCAGTTGCGGGTCTGATTAATAATTTAAATATTAAAATTGAAAATACGACAGCTTATCGGGGAGATTTAAAAGGTATTGTTGAACGTAAATTCCGTACAATCAACGGGAAAGTTAAACAGAAGGCTCCAGGTGCAATTCAAAAAGAATACCGAGAACGTGGAGATAAAGACTATCGATTGGATGCTACGCTTAATTTAAAAGAATTTACAGCGTTAGTCATTACAATGATTCTCCAACATAATCATAAAATCATTGATAAGTATCCAATGGAGAAAGAAATGATTACTGATAGAATTGTGCCTACTCCTATTAGTTTATGGAACTGGGGTATCTAAAATCGAAAAGGCCGATTACGTACGATAGATCGAAATATTTTGCGTTTGAATGTATTACCTAGAGGCAAAGCAACTGTTTCAAGAGCAGGGATTAAATTTAAAAATCTATTGTATGGTTCAAAACGAGCCATCGAAGAACAGTGGTATACAAAACTGAAAAATAAAAGTGTCAGTATTGTATATGATCCACGTCATTTAGATAGGATTTATATTCCGAACGATGATGGTTTAGATTACGAGACATGTATATTGTTAGAACCTAGTGAGCAATATAAAACGGATTTCTTAGAGGATATTGTATTTCATCAACAATTAAGAAATGAACTTGAAGAAGAGGAACGCTCAAAACAAGTACAACTAACAATTAATACAGATACTATGATGGAGCAAATCATTAAAACAGCAAAAGAGAAGAAGAAAAATACACTATACAAACCTACGAGTAAAAAAGAAAAATTAGATGCTATCCGTGATAATAAAGAAAATGAAAAACAAATAAATCGTGAAGAAGAAAAATTTGATTTATCACCACCTGTAAAAGATGAAGATGCAGAAATAATCGATTTTGCAACAAGAAAGAAAATAGAAGAGCAGCCTGTAAAAAAAGGTACATCCCGTTTAATGGAAAAATTGAAAAGAAAGCGAGATGAAGAGCTTGGAAAAGATAAATAATATTGTTCTAAAAGGAGATATAGAACACGCTGACTACAAGCCGCAAATGCTCTCTGAATACGCTCAAAATCCTTATATAGAAGCATTGCCACCTATTTTCAGTGAAGATGATGTATTAGAACGATTTATGGTGACACCGCGCATTACGGAACGTGATAAGCAGAGTGAAACAAATATTAGATACCACGTATTAAAGCGTATAAAAAACTTTATTCAGCCATTACCAATTCATTTTGAAGTAGAGCGACGTTTATCTACGTTAATTCGGCGAGGTTATCTGGCTAGAAATCCTTTAGATAAAACGTTTTTAGAAAGAATACGCACACTTCATGAATTACGAGAAAATGAAGAACAGGCTCATAGATATATAGATGAACGCTTAAATCATATACGTTCAACTGCAGATAGTTTATCAATCATAGGTATTTCTGGTATTGGTAAAACAACAGCTATTGAAAGACTTTTGTTAATGTATCCCCAGGTGATTAATCATGATAGCTATCAAGAACAGCTTTTCAACCGAATTCAAATTGTGTGGTTGAAGATTGATTGTCCTTATGATGGTAGCTTAACGACATTGTGTAAAAGCTTTTTTAAAGCAATTGATGATTTATTAGGCACACGTTACCTTGAGAAGTACGGGTATTTAAATCGTGTGACATCAACGATGCTTTTGCATATGACATCTTTAGCTAGTATGTATGGAATTGGTGTACTTGTAATTGATGAAATTCAACATTTATTGCATGCGAAAAATGATCAAGAAGAAATGCTTAATTTCTTTGTGACATTATCAAACACAGTAGGTATTCCAACTGTTTTAATTGGTACATCAAAAGCACAACAGTTGTTCAAAGGGAATTTCCGCCAAGCTCGACGTGCAGCTAGTGATGGCTCAATTATATGGGATCGAATGGCTAAAGATAGCGAGGAATGGGAGTTCTTTTTAGAAACGTTGTGGGAATTACAATGTTTAAAGGGTTATTCAGAACTTACAGATTCAGTGAAAGAAGCTTTTTACGAGGAGTGCCAAGGAATTACCTCTGTAGCTGTAAATCTCTTTATCTTAGCTCAGGAAAGAGTCCTTTTTGATGACAATAATAATAACGAGTTAATCACCTCTAAAGTGCTGAAACAGACTGCTAAGAAAGATATGCAAATTATCCAGCCAATGCTAGATGCCATTCGCAAAAATGACTTTGCCTCAATGTACAAATATGAAGATATTATCATTAATCTAGATGAACTGATGATGAATCATAAGCGAAATACAGAGTATGAAGGTAAAGTAAAAGAAGCGATGAAAGAACGGCAAAACACATTGAATTATAAACGACAAGAAATGATACAAGCGTTAAGTGAAGAAGTAGCAGCAATTGGTATCTTTGATGCTTTAAATTCAAATGACATCACTAAAACAGCAAAGAAATTAGTAGAGAATTCTTCGGTGAACGTAGAATATAGTGCTATTAAAGCACAACTTATTTCTGAGTTAATTGGATTGAACAAGGCAGTTAATGAGAAAAAAGAGAAAGCTAGCTATTCAAATAAAATAGCAATTCTAGTAGATATTAGAGAGCAAGCTTTAAAGCAAAAGAAGCATCCTTATGAAGTTTTAGAAAAAAATAATTTCATTAAAAATCCAGTTGCTGAATTTTATTAATAATTATTTTAGGAGGAGTTAAATGCTACCTTTTTTCACAAATCCATATCCAGATGAGTTGTTGTATTCAGCCGTGGCACGTTATCACTTTTACAGTGGGAATATTGATTGTAAAGATACATTGGAAGAGTTGTTTGGCAGTCGGTCGGTGATATCGAGTGTGGGAATTGGGAGCTATTTTTCTTTTTTAGCTACTCAATTAGGTGATCATTATTCTGTAGAATCTTTGTTAGCTAATCATACAATCTATCCTTATTACGCACCTTTTTTATCGAAAGAACGACAGCAAGAAATCATTGAAGATATAAAAGGTGATGGAAAAGGACTGTACACTCGGTTAGGTTTTGTTGCTGGCGGCATTTGCAGAAAAGATGGATTATATTATTGCTCAAAGTGTGCAAAAGCCGATGTTGAAAAATATGGTGAACCTTATATTCATCGAGAGCATCAACTAGAAGGTATCAATTATTGCCCGCATCATGAAATACGATTACGAAAATATCCAATTCAAAGTGATAGTCGAATCGAGTATATTCGCTTTGAAATGAAACATATGAACCTCTCTGAATTAAAAGAAGTCGAGCCGCATAAATCTATTGGTGTAAGTTTAGCGAAGCTAGCTTATCAGTTATTGCAACTTCCACTTCATCAATTAAATCGTTCGCAGATTAGAGCAAAATATAACTTGTTGCTACAAGAGCAGAATTTAATGACGGTGAATAAGCGTATTCGCCAAAAAGAGTTACATGATGCGTTTTTAGCATTCTATCCTCAGGCTTTTCTAAAGCAACATGAAAGTAATCTCAATGAGGAGTTTGAATATAATTGGCTAAAGGTTTTATTGCGTAATTCTAAGCGCCATGTGCATCCATTTAGACATTTATTATTTATGCACTTTATAAAACAAAATATTGAAACACTGCAAGACATACCTGATTATACGAATGCATTTGGAGAAGGACCATTTCCTTGTTTAAATAAGGCTGCATCTCATTACAAGGAATATGTTATTCCAGGAGTAAAAGTTACAAAAGATTTTAAATCTAAAAATCTCATCGGTACATTTACATGTTCATGTGGATTTATTTATGCGAGGAAACAGACGACTGATCGATTTGAAATTGGTAGAGTAAAGCAATTTGGTGATGTGTGGCAAAGGAAATTACAACAATTAAAAAATGAAAATTTGAGTATTAGAGCAATAGGACGGATATTAGGCGTAGATTCAAAAATGGTGAAAAGATATTTAAGTGGGAATGTTGAGTTAAATAAAGTAGTAAACAATAAGTTACCCACAAGTAAATTGCAAGAATGTAAAAGACAATGGCAGCAGTTGCAAGCTACTTATCCACAGCTGTCGCGTACAGCATTACGTGAGCAAAATGAAACTGTGTATATGTATTTATATCGGAATGATAAAGAGTGGCTAATGTCTAATTGTCCTGAACTACATCACAAAGCTATCCCGAGTGTAAAAGTAAATTGGCATAAACGAGATCGATATTACACACAACAAATTAAAGCTTTGTATAAAAGTATGTTGAATGAAGAAAAGCCAATAAGAATTACTGTTTCTTCTGTAGGTAGGCGTTTAGGTATTTTAGCAAATCTACAATATCATTTAGATAAATTGCCGCTAACAGAAGCATTACTTACTCAAATTACAGAAACAGTACGGGAGTTTCAAATCAGACGCACATACAAAATAATAGATGAATTAATGGTTGATGGTGCGCCAATTAAGTTATGGGAGATACAAAGAAAAGCTACTATCAAGTCCCATCACTTTAAAGAGATTAAAGAAATCCTAGAAGTATATATTCAGCATAAAAGGGATGTGTTAGAAGATGAGAGAACGCTCGGTTAAACTAAATAATTGGCCATTTAAAAAGGGAGAGCAAGCAAAGTTGATTTGGATTAGCTCTCCTTTTTGGCATGAAAGAAAATTAATGATGCATGGTTACTTTTTTGCTAATAGTGAAACAAAAAAGATTTTATTAGATTGGGGAATGTTATCTTTTCTAGCTATCCAACATTATTATGTGGATGGAATAGTTAGTCGAAGTATTGCACCTGTAGGGACAGAAGAAGTAGAGATAACGATTTACCCAAATGAAGTAAAGTATTTTGAAAGTAAATGGACGATTTTAAATACAAAAGACACCACTTTATCAAACGGTTTTACTTTTAAATATGGAAATCAGCATTATACGTTGCCGCTAATTGAAAGTATTCGAAGTATTTTAGCACCAAATCGCTTTTTACTTTATCGTTTGCTAGAGATGAACAATTCTTTTCTAAGTTATTTTACAGAGAGTTATCGTGGCAATCATCTTCATATTGATTTTAATTCTACGTATGAAAAGAAGTATACTAAACGAGATTTTTTATGGCAGTTGTTATGGATAATTGCTAATCCAGATATACGTACTTTGTATATGAACATTGGCTATACCTTTGTAAACACTGGAGAGTTAAAGTTTGAATGGACTTTAAACCAACCGATTGTTATCAAGGCTACTATCAAGAGAAGAAAAAGTAGCAATTTGATTTTAAGAATTCTTTCCATTCAAAACAAAAAGATTCCATATGACAAAGTATCTTTTACACATCCAGAATTAGCAGCACAAGAGAAAAGTAGCGAATCAAAGAATCACACATATAAAAAAGTTGAATCAGTAGATAAACCGTATGAAAGTGATAATAAAGATGAAGGCGCTAGTGATGATTTTGATCTGATTCCAATAGATAACCAGCACCATGACTATACGAATTTGCCCCGATTAGAAAAAATGACGAATAATACAAGTAAGCTAAGAGAATCGACTAATGAAGATACAAAGCAATTTTTGATTGAAGATACTAATCAGCGCACAGTGGCAGATACTGGAGGAAATAGTTTAATAAGAGGGATAGAGTTGATTGGTGTACATGAAGCTTCAGTAACAGGTGAACTGGGCGAGTTTATAAAGCTATTAAATGAATTAAATGATTTTCCAAGTGTTAAAACGATAGATTTTAAAATTGAAGATTTACCTACCTTTGAAGAAAGTAGAAAGTTTAGCTTTTTAGATGATGGAATAACAAAAAGAAAATATGCTTTAGGAAGTGTACAACTTTTAAATGGACATCATTATTTTATTGTGGAAATTGAACGTGAATATAAATCACTTGCGATGTTGATTTTGCAGGGACCTCAAGATGTTCAATGGGATACTGTTATCGAACAATTACTAGAGAAATTGGTTAAAGATAGTGGTGCATGGTTGAAAGAATCGTTGCAAGAAATTGAAGACAAAGGAGTCACAATACAGAAGGCCAAGCATAGTAAGAAAAGTTATGAACATAGGGCCTCATTAATTGCCAAGAAATTTACTTAATTTGTAAATGGAATGTACTATAATGGAAATAAGAAAAGTGAAGATATGGGGGATATAACAAAGTGGGTTATCAGTCAAAATCAAAAAAGTTCCAATTTACATTTAAATAGTTTTTGTTTTGGATATAGAGTCACTAATCCGAAAATCTTTCCAGATTTCTTAGCAATTAGTTTATGAAGTGAATATATACGTAAAAAAATAACTGTTTTAAAAGAACAGAAAAAAGGTTTTATGCAACAGATGTTTGTTTAAAAAAAGACGGGGTTTTCATGATAATAGACGTCGCTGGATCTATAAATGGATATTACAAGCAAAATTACAAAAACAATATTTGAACCGCACTTTTAATCAAACTTTATTTCAAATCAGCATTTGATGGTTATAAAAAGTCACGTTACTTCGAATAAAGTTGTACCGTTTTAGAAAACAAATATTAAGAAAATGTGTCATATCAAGACTCATAAATATTTTGATTAAACCTTATTATAAAAGTGATATATTTAAAGAGTAGTCGTAAGTATACTTTCAATTTATGAGGAGATTTACAATGGAAAATAAAAATATTAATACGTTTGATGATTTAATTGAACAAATTAATGAAGTTGCAGGAGATATTCAACGAGAAAGAGGTAGCTTATTTGAAAAGTTAGTGTTGGCATATTTAAAAAATGAGCCAACTTACCAAAGATTATATAAAAATATTTGGACATTAACTGAAGTTCCAATTGAGTACGGTATTCCTAAAAAGGATACAGGTGTTGATTTAGTAGCTGAACAATTTAATGGAGATTTAGTAGCAATCCAAGCAAAATTTTATAAAAAGAAAATTGGTAAAGATGAAATTAATTCATTTGTTGCTGAAATGGGAAAAAGCTATTATCAACGAGGGTTAATTATTTCTACAGTAGATGATTGGAATAAAAATGCACGTGAAACAATAGAATACAACGAAAAAGGCATTGAAATTATTGGTTTATCTGATTTGAGAAATTCTCAAATTGATTGGACTAAATTTAGTTTTAAACGCCCAGAAGTAATTACTGTAAAATCACCAAAAAAATTACGTGGTTATCAAGAAGCAGCTTTAGGTTATGCAATGGAACACTTTAATAAGTATGATCGCGGTCAGTTAATCATGGCACCAGGAACAGGTAAAACTTTTACTAGTTTAAGAATATCTGAAGCTCTTGCTAAAAAAGCAAATAAACAATTTAAAGTTTTATATCTTGTACCAAGTATTCAACTTTTAACGCAAACTTTAAGAGGTTGGAATAATGATACAGAGTTAAATATCGCGAGTATGGCGGTAACATCTGATCGTGATGCCTCAAGAGGAACTAATGGAACAGAAGATATAAAAGCCAATGATATTGGTTATCCAGCCACAACATCTAAAGAACAATTGATGAAAAACTGGAAAGACATTGAAGAAGTTCAACAAAATGCAGATATGGTTGTTGTATTTAGTACATATCAAAGTATTGATGTAATAGGCAAAGCACAAAAAGAAGGTTTCCCAGAATTTGATTTAATTATTTCGGATGAAGCCCACAGAACAACTGGAGCATATGAAGCTAACAAGCAGGAAAGTGTTTTTTCTAAGGTGCATAGCAATACAAATGTTCAAGGAATTAAACGAATGTATCAAACAGCTACACCGAAAATTTATGCAGATAGTGCTAAAAAGAATGCAAAAGATAAAAGTATATTAATTTCTTCGATGGATGATGAAAGTAAATATGGAAAAGTCTTTTATCGCATGGGATTTGGCCAAGCTGTTTCACATGGCATCTTAACTGAATATAAAGTAATGGTACTAGCGATTGATGAAGCTGCTATTCAAAAAGATATGCAGAAAACATTAGCTGACCCTGAAAATGGATTGAATATCGATGATGTGGGGAGAATTGTTGGTATTTGGAATGGGATGATGCGTAGAAATGGTTACAAAAATCCTGTTAAGAGCAGTCCTTACTCTGGCGCTCCTTTAGAACGAGCAATTGCATTCACAAGAACAATTGATGATTCTAAAAAAGTTTCTCAACAATTTGAAGAAGTCGTAAATGAGTATATCGGAGACACAATGGACGAATCGGTTCATTTATCTATGCGTCATGCTGATGGTTCAATGAATGCTTTACAAAAAGGTGAAATACTAGATTGGTTAGCAGATCCTAAAAAGCCTTCAGATGAAGCTAGAATTGTATCTAATGTAAGATTTTTGACAGAAGGTATTGATGTGCCAACTTTAGATGCCATCATTTTCTTAGCTCCTAAAAAATCGCAAGTCGACATTGTTCAGGCTGTTGGACGTATTATGCGTAAAGCAGAAGGAAAAGATTATGGTTATATTATTCTGCCGATAGTTATTCCAATTGATGAAAAACCAGAAACAATATTAGATAATAACAAAAATTATGAGGCTGTATGGCAAGTTATCAATGCTTTACGATCGGTGGATGAACGTTTTGAAGCCATGGTAGATAAAATTAATATAGCAAAACCAAAACAGTTAGATGTAATTGGTATAGGTAGTGCTCCTGCAAAAGAGAATGATATGGAGAATACAGATACCTCTAGAACTAAAAAAGATAATGAAGGTAATATCTCTATACAAACAGAGTTAGATTTTGAGTGGGATAAATTTGAAAGTGCTATTTATGGGAAGATTGTTCAAAAAGTAGGAGATCGTAAATATTTAGAAAATTGGTCAGCTGATGTAGCAAAAATTGCTCAACGACAAATTAGTTGGATTCAAAATAAATTGAAAGATAAAAAAGATCCTATTACGATTGAATTTAAAAAATTCGTTTCTTCATTGCAACACAACATTAACGAGAGCATTGATGAAAACCAAGCATCAGAAATGTTATCCCAACATTTAATTACAAAACCAGTTTTTGAAGCTTTATTTGATGAATATAGTTTTGTAAATAATAATCCTGTATCTTCTGCCATGGAAAATATTGTGAAAGAGTTAGAAAAAGCTGGCTTTGCGAAAGAACAAGAAAATCTTGAACCGTTGTATGAATCTGTAAAAATGCGTGCTGAAGGTGTTGAAAAATCAGAGGATAAACAAAAAATTATTATTACGTTATATGATAAATTTTTTAGTACAGCATTTAAATCAACAACAGAACGTTTAGGAATTGTATTTACACCTATTGAAGTAGTGGATTTCATTGTTAAGTCCGTGGATGATGTGTTGAAAAAACATTTTGGAAAATCATTAGCAAGTGAAGGGGTTCATATTTTAGATCCATTCACTGGTACTGGAACATTCATTGTTCGTACACTTACTTATTTAAAAGAACAAATGGATAAAGGTGAAATCACGTTGGCTGATATTGCACGTAAGTTTACACAAGAATTACATGCAAATGAAATTGTATTATTAAGTTACTATATTGCAGCCATTAATATTGAATCTACATTTGATGAAATTAATGGAGATGAACAAGGGTATGTACCATTTGAGGGGATTGTTTTAACAGACACGTTTGAAAGTACTGAAAATGAAGATACGTTAGATGATGCTTATTTTGGAACAAATGATGAGCGTTTGAAAAGACAACAAGAATTACCAATTACAGCAATTATAGGGAATCCTCCGTATTCAGGAAGAGATTCTGATGAAAATAGTTTTTCTGACGCTATTTCATATCAAATGTTAGATACAGAAATTACGAAAACATATGCTAAAAAATCTAGTGCAGTTGCAGTTAATGCGCTATATGATTCTTATATAAGAGCAATTAAATGGTCAAGTTTAAGGATTGAAAAATGTGGTGTGATTGGTTTTATTACATCAAACTCCTATATCGATAAAGTTGCAATGGATGGACTACGTAAGTCGCTTAATGATGAATTTAACTATATTTATATAATAAACTTACGGGGTGGAGTGCGTGGTAAAACTGGGACCCTAGCTAAAGAAGAGGGAGGAAATGTTTTTGATATAATGACTGGGGTTGCAATAATACTTTTGATAAAAGATGGTTCAAATAATCATAATATTTATTATCATGATATTGGGAAAAACCTTAACAGAAAACAAAAAATTGATATTATTCAGAAATGGGAAGGTATTATGTCAGTTACGTTTGAACAAATATTACCGGATTCTCATAATGATTGGATTCATCAACGAAATTCTAATTTTGATAAATTTAGGTCACTTTATGAAAAAAATGCAGGAATTTATGATTTTCGTCAAATGGGAATAACTTCCAAGCGTGATAAGTGGGTATATGGTTTTTCAAAAGAAAATCTCATAAAAAATATCCAAACAACTATCAAAGAATATGAAAATGTCAGAAATAAATTGAAAAATAATTTTGTAAATGAGGAAAATATAGTTATAGATGAAACAAAGATACAATGGAGTAGAGAACTTAAACGTAAACTGAAAAATGACATATGCATTGAGTTTGATGAATCAAAAGTAGTGGAGGCCTTATATAGGCCCTTTACTAAAAAACATATTTATTATGATAAAAATCTTATTTCTTATCCTGGCAAGTTTAGTAATCAACAAAAAATAGATAATATGTATATAATGACTCCAGGTTCAGGAAATCGTCGAGAATTTAGTGTGTTAGTTACTGATTTAATACCTGATGGAAATATATTTGATGCGGGGGCACAGACCTATGCTTCAAATTTATCAGATAATATTTCTATATTTAGTAATATTTCTGTTGAAGGAAAAAAAGTTTTTGATATGATCGAAGATGACGTCCCGTATTATATTTATGCAGTGTTAAATTCAATTGATTATAGAAATATCTTTAATCATAATTTAAGTAAAGAAACTCCTCGTATTCCACTTCTTAAAAACAAAGAAAAATATGTTGAAATAGGTCGTAAACTTGCAGATTTACATTTAAATTACGAAAATCAACCAAGTTGGAATGATGTTGAAGTTGTAATTAGTGTTCCTAATCCTAATTATAAGGTTACTAAAATGAAACCTCTTAAAAAAGGAGTTTTAGATACTATAATTTATAACGAACATATAACAATTAAAAATATTCCAGAAAAGGCATATGAATATGTAGTTAATGGTCGATCAGCTATTGGATGGATTATTGATCAGTATCAGATTAAGACTGATAAAAAATCCGGTATTACAGATGATCCAAATGAATTCAGTGATGACCCTAAATATATTTTAAATCTATTATTATCAGTAATTACAGTTAGTATGAAAACATTAGAGCTAGTTAAACAATTACCTGATTTTGAGATACTAGAACAATAGAAGTTTAAGGTTATAAAATCATCAATTGTGGATTTTAAATAAAGTTATACCGTTTATAAAAAAGATGCGATGCAATTTAGGTTGAAATTCTATATAAACGTTGACACACAAGGGATTTTAAAATATTTTAATCAATCTTTTTTATAAAAAATTCATACAAAACTAATAGAAACCCACGTATTTTAATCAATCTTTTTTCAAAATGCGTGGATTTCTTCTATTATAGAATCAACGTTTGTAGCATATTTTTGATCAAACTTTATTCCAAACCAACAGTAGAGAGGTTAAAATCAATTTGTAAAAAAATTAAAGATGAACAAAAGCTAAAGAATCCACCTATTGCCTTACAAATAAATAATGGCAAGTATTTAATACTTGATGGTGCACATAGAACATCTTCTCTGCAAGCTCTAAATTGTAAGAGAATGGTTGTTCAAGTAGTGGAATCAGAATTGATATCTATTGATTCATGGGCACACTATATTCCAAATGACAGAAACTTTATTGCAGATTTAAAAGAAAATCCTAATTTATATTGGAGCGATGTTCCTATACAAAAACAAGATTTTTTAGCGATTATTACAATTGATGGGAATAATAA
>NZ_JAGXJT010000257.1:0-245 GCF_019091205.1 Bacillus sp. GbtcB14 | reverse complement strand
CCGAAAGAACCGAAGAAACCAAAAGTGAAACCAGAAGATCCGAAAAAACCGAAGGAACCAAAAGTGAAACCAGAAGATCCGAAAGAACCGAATGAACCAAAAGTGAAACCAGAAGATCCGAAAGAACCGAAGGTACCAAAAGTGAAACCAGAGGATCCGGAAGAACCGAAGGAACCAAAAGAGAAACCAGAAGATCCGCAAGAACCGCAGGAACCAAAAGTGAAACCAGAAGAACGGAAAGAACC
>NZ_JAGXJT010000256.1:0-245 GCF_019091205.1 Bacillus sp. GbtcB14 | reverse complement strand
GATTCGCGAGACACAGAGAGAAAGAGAGGAAGAGGGGAAAGAGAGAGGAGTTTGAATGAGAGGGGTATGTGGGAATCAACAAAATATTGTCCCATCTTACCAATATAGGGTATCTAGGGTTTAAGGGAAAATTTTCCATGTAAGTATAAAATTTCAAATTTCCCTAAGAAGAAGAGGGAAATTATTGCCTTTATTGTTTTTCTTTTCTAAATTACGATCAAATCAATTACAAAAAATAAATAAAA
>NZ_JAGXJT010000255.1:0-245 GCF_019091205.1 Bacillus sp. GbtcB14 | reverse complement strand
GAGAGAGAGAGAGAGAGAGAGAGTGGCGGCTAGAGAAGAGAGAGGAGGCTCAGGATATTCTGATGTGAAGTGTGTAATTTTCCTAAAGCCTTCACTATCTATTTATAGCATTCCACTAGGGTTAGGTTTGAATTATTTGGCATTAAAATAGTTCATTCATGAGTTGACTCACTGCCCTGATCCGGGAGGTTCTAGCACTGTTGTTTCGAAATTCGGGTAATGTTGCCATTCCGCGTAGTCGGTAA
>NZ_JAGXJT010000254.1:0-245 GCF_019091205.1 Bacillus sp. GbtcB14 | reverse complement strand
AAAATCGTGCAGTTCTATTTAACTGCACGACTACAAGTCCGGGCCTATTGAAAATCCTTTGCGGAATGATACTATTGCCTAATCCTCTACTCAGTACCATAGAAGTATTTTGTTTTTCATATAACCCGGCTGTATATTTAGGAAATATACCTTGATACGGAGCAACTATCCCTCCGATAAATGGCAATCTAACTTGACCACCATGAGCATGGCCCGATAACACTAAATCTATTTGCTCATCAGCA
>NZ_JAGXJT010000253.1:0-246 GCF_019091205.1 Bacillus sp. GbtcB14 | reverse complement strand
TAAACACAGTCTAAACTCAAATTAACATCACAGCCCTGAAACCATAAAACCCTAACCAAAATCAACTTAAAACTTATGAAAAATTAAAGGAAATTGTACCAAGAACTTACCTCAACTTGGCTAACACCTAGTGCAATAGATTCTACCAAGAAATTGCTAAAGTGAGCTGAATTCTCCTTGGCGTTCAACTGGTTCCCTTTAGCTAAAAAAGAGGAGAGAGAATGGTGATCCGTTTATAATTTTTTT
>NZ_JAGXJT010000252.1:0-246 GCF_019091205.1 Bacillus sp. GbtcB14 | reverse complement strand
AAATTTTATTATCAATAGTATTCGTATTATTCGATTATGTTAATTCTTGTACTTATACTTAGATATTTTTTGTTCAACAAGAAAAAATCCTAAGTATAGGGGGATATATGCTCGAATGTACTATTGATTATATGAATGAAATTACTTGTTAAATTTTCAAAAATTTTATCAGCTTTGTAAATATTTCTACTTGTTAGATCAAGGTGTAATTGAAGTCGCAAATATATATATATATAAAACGCGAGT
>NZ_JAGXJT010000251.1:0-246 GCF_019091205.1 Bacillus sp. GbtcB14 | reverse complement strand
CATTAAGTTCATTACAAGAAGAGTCAATTTATTTGTTAGAAAGAAGGAAGAGAATACAATTAGCGAGCTCGCTTACAATGCCCACACCAAAACAACAGACAAAACAACAAACTCTAGAGAAAGAAAATTCCCTTAACGAGATGTTTTGCTTTGGCATCCACAGTCCTTTTGGAAGAATGACATTCTTTCTTTGACATTGCTTAAACTTTGTCTTCTGTGCTTGCTTGTGAATCACCCAAGAATGAG
>NZ_JAGXJT010000250.1:0-246 GCF_019091205.1 Bacillus sp. GbtcB14 | reverse complement strand
CTTGAATCCGAACCCGAACCCAAAGTCAAACTAGGAATCAAACTCCGACCCGAACTCATACCCAAACTCAAACTCAAAATCGCAAATTGAATTAGAACCGAACTTGGACTAGGACCAGGACCAGGAACTAAACCCAAACCCGAACCCAGATAAAAACCCAGACAGAGACCTAAACCCGATCCGAGACTTGGACTCGAACCCGAACCTAGACCGGGACCCAAACCCACATAATAACAGAGACCTTGA
>NZ_JAGXJT010000249.1:0-246 GCF_019091205.1 Bacillus sp. GbtcB14 | reverse complement strand
ATTTCAGCAAATAACAATTAAGAAGGAGTGACAGCTGATTTGACGCTTGGTTCAACTGAAAATTGACATAAGGATATATGTGTTGAAACGAGCTGATCACATCCGGAACCATACTCATTCCAAGCGACTGCAATCCATTGCTTGCCCCCGCTGATTTGACATTCCCCAATCTATAGTGATGTATATAAGAAATGATTTTCAAAACAGAATAAAAAAAGAGGGCTTCCTTTCCGGAAGCCCTCACTC
>NZ_JAGXJT010000248.1:0-247 GCF_019091205.1 Bacillus sp. GbtcB14 | reverse complement strand
CTTAGGCACTATATATAACAATTAATTAACAAGCCAATAGATATAAAAAACCTTAAAATTGAGTAAATGATGATGTGATCTCCATAATTATTGAATCAAGATTGAGTTGATCTAACAGTTAAAAATTAAAATATATCAAACTCAGCTTAGAATACATTTCCACTTAATCAAAATACATAAAACAAACAATGTCACGAAATATATTCTGTTTTTCCATATATTAACTCAATTGGCTAGTAAAAAAATT
>NZ_JAGXJT010000025.1:0-19233 GCF_019091205.1 Bacillus sp. GbtcB14 | reverse complement strand
CCTGTATCGAAAATTACCAGGTAATCGTCGATACAAGCTTTATATTTTAATGTTTAATAATGGTTATATATATTTAAGAAATTCATGTCTTTTTTCTTTGACTTGAACCACCAATACTTTACTAACACTACTTTTACACTAAATACATATATCAGCAATTTTTCATATCCATTTCATTTTAACACAACAAATCTTATTTTTGTTATATATAAATTTAAGTATAACAAAAACCTAAAATTCACTCTGAAAAACTAACGTATTTTCATAATAATGATCCAAACGTGAGTATAGCATTTTATTCTATTTTACATCTACTATATTAGCGAATTGCAATTTCATCTTGTTATAAAAAGCATCTGTACATACAACAGCGCTATTTGACGGGTCAATATCAACAACGGTCATATAACTAGAGAGCAAATAACCATCCTCATAATATGTAATCATTATTTCCTCTTCTGATACTAATGAACATAAGAGCATGTTCTCAATTCGTTCTTGTTCATCCTGAGTTAATGTAGGTCGTTCTACCTTCGTCTTTTCTTTAATAATTTCACGGATACCAGCGAATTGCTCTGGCATCGCTGCGAATGGAGTCCATTTGACCATTTTTCTTCCTTTTGGCATATTAGCATTGTTCACGATTTGTGGCCCCCTATTAGTGTGTTTCTGTATCTAGCTGTGGCGCTATGCGTGTAGGAAATCCCCCGCAAAATACTGTTCTTCCCAAACCTTGTGCGTATTTCATCCATTACTTTTGTTAGTTTTACTTCTTTTTCTCGTTGCGTGACATTATCGAAAAGAGAAATTTGTTCCTCCCCTTCTTGAATTAGATTCGTTAAAGAGATGCTTATGCTGCGGATAGGTTCTCCAGTATATTGTTCATGTAAAAAGTATGTACAAATCTTATAAATATCCATTGTTAAGTTAGTCGGACGACTTAAAGTATGTGTTTTTCTAATACCACCGTTATAACTCTTGCTATAACCAACAGAAAAATGAACGGTTTGAGCAAGTTTGTTTTGTCTTCTAAGGCGATAACAGACTTCTTCAATGTGTTCCAGTAGGACAATCGGAAACTCTTCTATTGTATAGTCACGCATTAGAATTTGGCTTTTTCCAATTGAAGTTGTAGCAGGGACATATTTCTCTGAAATACGGCTGAAGTCAATGCCGTTACTATGTAAGTGCAATTCCTCACCAATCTTGCCAAAACTCTGCTTTAAATATTTAAGTGGATAATTTGCTAAATCTCCAATTGAGTATATCCCTTTTCGATTCAACTTTTCTTCTGTTTTGTACGAAATACCCCAAAACTTATTAAGTGGCCGTATGCTCCATAATTTAGTTGGGACATCTTCATACTTCCAATGAGCGATTCCTTCTTTGTTCTTCTTTGCTTCAATATCTAAAGCAACCTTGCTCATTAAAGGGTTCGGAGCTATTCCGATGGTACATTCAATGCGTGTATGTTCATATATTTCACGTTTGAATTTCATAGCAAATTCATAGGGATCGTTAGCGAATAAATGAATGCTGTCAGTAACGTCCATCAGAAATTCATCTATGCTATATTGGTGAAAATCCTCATAAGGAACGTATTGCAAAGCTAACTTTGTTATGTAGTTGGAGCATTTAATATAAGTCCCCATAATTGGATTTACAACTAGAATATCTTTGCGACGAGGAATCTCGTAGAGCCTTGCCATCTTCTTTACACCCAACGCTTTTAATGGGGGTGTTGCAGCTAGAACGATTGAACCATTTCTATTCACATCACCTACTACAGCCAATTTGGTATGCATAGGATTTAATCCCATTTTGATGCAGCTTACTGAAGCGTAAAAACTTCGTAAATCAACACATAAGATGATTCTATTTGGTAGGATTGAATAGTCATACACCCTGATTCCCCCTTAAATATAATAAGAACGTAGGTTCGTTTTTTTATTATACACGAACCTACGTTCTTTTATAAAGGGTATTTGAAATAAATTAGAAAAGTTTATTTCAAAACAAGAAATTGCACAACTGATTAATGGATACAACAGGTTTTTAAATAAGCTGTTGTATCGTATGCAACAAAAATAGAAAAAACTCGATCTAAGTTTTTATTAAATAGAATTTTTTATAAAGTTACACGCCATCTTATTTTACATGCCTGAAAAAACACTTGGAAAAGTTCTTCATTATATAAAGGTAAATCCGATAAATTTACTTTATATCCGTTAAATAATGATTGTCCAGCTTTAACAAGTGGTAGTGTTGTTCCAGTAAGCGCGCCAGGATTTACTCCTTTTATATCCTCTTCAGGAGAAATCAATGCACCTAATGGGGAGTATTCTGTCTTAAATAAATTCCAATCAAAACAATTGTGAATTTCAGGATGTGCAGTTATGTAGAAAGCTGCCTCGTATTCAGGATCATCACCAGGTTCAATTTTTTTAGCATCTAATAATTTAATGTAATTCCGTTCGTGTTCTTCGCTTGAAAAATACATTTCTCCATCTCCTTTATAAATAGAAGTAAAACGATATGATTATATTTTTTGTTTTCGCCATGTTATAGCATATCCCTTGTAAAAACTTTGTAAAATTATATGTAAAAAACTGGAATGTTAGTTGTAAATAACATAAAATAAGAAGTAGAGTTACTTATAAATAACAGAAATAGGAGATGAGAGAATGTTATTTACTTTAGATGAAATTATGACACCAAGAGAAGCGTGTGATCGTTTGGGAGTTTCACTTGACAGCTTACATATGAAATTAAATAGATTGAAAAATAGTGATATGTTAAATAGATTAATTAAAGACGGGAAAGCGAAATATTATAAACCCGAAGGGAAGCAAAGGGGAGAATGGATATTTACTGTCGAAGCAATGGAGGAATTGTATCCTGGGAAAATGGTGTCCAATCTTTAACTTGAAAGATATTATAACTGAAAAGGAGAATTTCGCATGAAGAGACATACTTTTAAGGTACGAGAAAACACATATGATGTGTATATGGAAGAGGTGAGCCGTAGCGAATGTTTGATTGCTATACCTAAGTTGAATTGGTCTTATCTGCTTCTATATGATATAAGTCGATTTTAACAGTATGAAACGTAATGTGAAAAAATGATTCAATCGCTAATAAGATATAGAAGAGAAGATTTAGAAAATACAGCTGTGTTTTCACTACCGTTAGTGGTAGATAAAAAAGAGATACTATTAAGAGTTGAAAAAAATTTAAAGTACCGCATATAATTCACTAGATTCTTATTATAGGAGAGCTGCTTATATAATAAAGGAGGTACATGGTACATAATGAAAAATAAGAATAAAAGAAATCGGGAAAGAAAAGGACTCTTTGAATGAATCATGAGTCCTTTTTATCATTTAGAAGTGAAATTTGATTTGAAATGTATTCATTCATTATTGATTGGTGATAGTTAATCCAAGTTTCAATAGTCATATCGGCATCTCTAGCAAACTTTTTCGCATATTTATGTACAGTTTTATTTGTTTCTTTAAATCCATATAGGTTAATACCACCGGTGATTTCACCGATAAAATTAAATTCTTTGTGTTCACCAGGATAATAATTAAAGGCAATTTGATGGATTGTAGTGTCAACTACGTACCCTTCATAGAGAATATAAGAATGAAGTCCGAATGCACCGTTTTGATACATATTTTTAAGTATATGTTGATCGTGGAATTCATGGTGATAATAGCCTTGCATAAAGGATAATTTATTTCTGGATATTTCATTTGATTCTAATAATAAACAGTAAAGTAAAACACTTGCATAAATGCATAAACCACCGTTTTCATTGTGTTTTAAAACTTCTTTCCAGGCTGTATCCTCTTTTTTTAGAAAAGAGGATACTAGGTTATGATCCTCATATAAAGCAGCGTGAGTCAATTTTGTTAGATATAGAATCGGTTTTATAGTCTGTGCTGTGAAAAGATTCCCCGGTGCTCGTTGACTTTGATAGTGAGTGGGTTTTTGTTTTTTGTAATCATAACTTGTAAGCCATCCTTTTTTAAATACGGAAGAAATGTTTTTAACAGCTGTATTATGCGGATCTTGAGACTTGCTTATTTTCAAGGATATATCCATAAGAATCCTCCATTTGAGTTTGTAATTTCACATATCTTAGTTTTAGAGATTAATATTTACATTATATGACGGGTGCAAAATTGTTACCAGAAGTTACTTTGTTGGGAGGTAATCTCCAATCAAAAAAACCATAGAGAAATATATATTTATTTTAAAGGTAACATAGGAATATAATCTATGCATCAGACAAAAAGAAATCCTGTTGGGAATTTTAAGGATGAGTGCCGTGGAGAAAATAACACAATACATCTTCATTTAGTTTTACTAGTTCTTTCCTACTGTATTCCTCTATGTTAGTAGATGATAAGGGGATAAAAATGGTAAACTTAAATAAGTAATTGTATATTTTGAGGGCGGTCGAGTTGCTAGCCTTTCCCTTATTCAAAGAGAAAGGCTGAATTTAGTAGGTAAATTAGAGGGAACTAAATATTTTATTAAATAAAAAGAGGCGAGAAAGGATGGGGAATTAAGATGAATAAAGTTGGTTTGTTGTTAAAAGTAATCGTTACAATAGGTTTTTGGCTATATTTCTTTCCTGTAATACTTAACCCTAATAATGTTCCTTTTAGATTTCTTTTGAATACTTTCCCAGATGATATTGGAGGAACGGTTTTTAATTTCATGATTTTTTCTATTGGATATGTAGTTTATTTTTCCTTCGTAGTATTCATGGCACATAAGATAATTTGGTCTGAAACACCTAAATTAAAGAAAATACCAACAAGTAACAATGAATAAGAAATACATTCAGGTATTTAAATATACTAGTTAATGTGTAGTTTTTAAATATAACTTGGGTATTCGTATTTGTTGAGAATAATTCTGTCTATTTTACCAACATAATTTCACATACCACGTTTAAATTATTAATTAGTGATTGACACAACAATCTTTAGAGTGCTACGTTTTTAATATTAAAGTGATAAGTGGTTTATTAATTAGATGCAACATATATGAGAATAGATGCTGAAATAAGTTTAGAGAATGGAAAACTCTCTTCTGATATTCTGTAAAATTCCATATACGGATAATTTAATTATATAAACCATACATGTAGAGAGGAAGAAAGTAAGATGTTTAAAAAGGTTACATCGGTTGTTGCTTCTGTTTTATGTACTAGTTTTCTATTAACTGCTTGTAGTGGAGAGAAAGAGACTAAAAATACAGCAAAGGCAACTGACAAGAATGAAACAAAACAATCCATTAATTTACCGTATATAGCGGAGATCCCAACAATGGATGTAACAAAGGCAACTGATAGTGAATCAATGAATGTAATGCGTAATGTTTTTGAAGGTCTGTACACACTAGGAGAAGATAATAAATTGATTCCTGGAGTGGCACAATCTTATGACGTAAGTGAGGATAAAAAAACGTACACGTTTCATTTGAGAGAATCGAAATGGTCAAACGGAACGCCTGTAACAGCTGCTGACTTCGCGTTTTCTTGGAAACGTGCTGTGAATCCTGATACAGCAGCAGAATATGCATTTCTATTCTTTGATATAAAGAATGCAAAGAGAATTAATAGTAAAGAGCTACCTGTAGATCAGTTAGGGGTAAAAGCAATAGATGATAAAACATTAGAGGTGCAATTAGAGAAGCCTGTCCCTTATTTTATCGAATTGACAACGTTCGCAACGTTTTTACCCATTAACGAAAAGTATTTTGAATCACAAGCAAAGCAGTATGGCTTAGAAGCAAGCAAATTGGTTTATAACGGAGCGTTTACATTGGATAATTGGAAGCATGAACAAGGTTTTCAGTTGAAAAAGAATCCTAACTATTGGGATTCTAAAACAGTGAAATTAGATGAGATTAACTTTGATATTGTGAAAGATAAATCAACAGAAATAAATCTATATGAATCAGGTCAGCTTGACCGTGTAGGACTAACAGGTGAGTTTGTAGATAAATATAGAAAGAATCCCGACTTCAAGGAACGTTCTGAAGTTACAGTGCAATTCCTACGTATGAATCAAAAGAATGAAGTATTAAAAAATAAAAATGTTCGTTTGGCAATCAGTCAAGCAATGAATAAGAAAGCCTTTGTAGATACAGTTTTGAATAATGGTTCTCTTCCTGCAGACGGTTTTATACCAGTCGATTTTGCTACAAGTTCGGACGGAAAAGACTTCCGAAAGGAAAATGGAAAATTAGTAAAAGATGATGTGAAAGCAGCGAAGGAAAACTGGAAGAAAGCAAAGCAAGAACTTGGGAAAGAACAGGTAACATTAGAATTGCTTACAAGTGATAATGTGTTTGCTAAAAAGAATGCGGAGTACTTAAAAGGTGAATTAGAAAAGAATTTAGAGGGATTAACGGTCAATGTGAAGCCGCAGCCGCGCAAACAACAAATTCAATTGCTACTAAATAGTAATTATGATTTAGGTGTTGATGTATGGGCTCCCGATATTCCTGATCCAATCACATTTTTAGATATATTCGCGACAGATAGTAGCTATAACTTTGATAAGTATTCAAATCAGGCATATGATGAACTAATTCATCAAGTGAAAACAGATTTAGCTGGTAATGAAACTGCTCGTTGGGAGGCAATGAAACAAGCAGAAAAAATATTATTAGAAGATGGAGCGGTCGCACCATTTTATCAATCAGGCAGATCATACTTACAGCGTTCTTCTATTAACGGAATTATAACAAACGACTTTGGTGGAGAATTTAACTATAAGTTTGCTGAAATTAAAAAATAAGTAAAAAAAGGAGTCGAACATCTTCGACTCCTTTTAGTTTGCCATTTGATACACTTATGCATAATTGCATATGCAGTTATACTATTATAACAACTACAAATAACACATTTTTTGATATGCTTATGGTAAAATACCATATACTAACATTAGGTTGGAATAATATAATAAGAGATATTGCAGCATTCTTTTTTAGATTTAGAAGGGGAAATAATATGAACGAAATGCTTAAGAAAGAAGATAAAACTTTGGAACAAACATTGAAGAAATTCTTGGATAGAATTATTGATGAAATTGATTTCCAAAGAAAAAATCAAGAAGATATTGCAAAAATAGTTGGTATTTCTCCTGGAACTCTTTCTAAAAATTTAACTGGAAAAAACCAATTTGGATTTTGGAATTTAATCAAGTTACTGAATATATTATATCCGAGTGATTTTCATAAACAGAGAAAGATGTTACACACTTTCTGTTCTGTCACAACAAGTAAGAAAAACTTGAGGATTGCCATGGAATATGCGAATGCAAAAGGTGACTTATCACTTCTCAAGTTATTAGTAGATCGAGAGAGAAAATCTTCACTCGCAATGAATAGAGAGTGGGCTTATGTATATGAAATGGTATTACTTAGAAGTAACGGGACGATTAAAAAGCAGGAATTGTTATCCAGGCTTGAAGACCATAAGGGGAGTAAGATAATTAAGACAATCGAGATGAAGGTCTTATGTGGTATATTAACTTACTACACTATGTATGATTTAGAAAAATACAATTCTCTGTTCGAGTATGCCGAGATGTTGCTTCCAGATATTAATGCAATTACCGATAGTTTTATTAAGTCATCTTATTTAGGTAGGATTAAAGAAGGATTAGCTTATGCCTATTTAGTACAAGATAACCTTAAAATGTCTAGGAAATTATGTAAGGAAATTTTAGCGATAGATGATCCTAAAAATTGTTTCCACCTTTTAAGAGCATCAGCACTTGCTTATATAGCAGAATCATATACCTTTGATTGTTATGATAGTGCATCTTGGTATATGAAGAAGGCACTAAAGCAGTTAGGACCATGTAATTTTGAAAGGGAAAAACAAAGAAAGCAATCAATTCTTAACACCTATGCTTTTATTAAGTTAGTGAATAAGCAAGAATTGGAGAATATTGATATATATCATTCTGCAGAAAAATCTTTTTTAGAAATTATTAGAGGGAATCACAAGAAAGCAGTTGAAATCCTGAATGATATAGAAAAGAAAAATGGTATGCTCACACCGATGCAATATTGCTATTTAGGGATAGCAAAGAATGATATTTCTTTAATTGAAAAGTCAATTATGCTACTAGAGTGCGCTGGGAATCGCTTCTATTGTAGATTCCCTAAAAAAATAGTGGTAGAATTTAATGGAAATGGTATAATGTACGAAGGTGGTGCTATATGAAGAAAATATTATTTATATTAACAAGTATCGTTTTAGCGGCAGGAATTGTTTACACCGCTGCTGGTAGTAAAGAGCAACCAAACAAATTAGTGAAAAAAGATTCAGAACAATTATTAGCTAGAATGGCTGATCCTGGAAGTGGAATGGGTTGAGCCTTAAATAATTCGAATGCGATTGTCTCAGTAGAGGCAATCGCATTTGTTGTTTTTAGGGATATTTCCTAAATATCGATTTTGAAATTCGTGAAATGTATGTGAAGAATTCACAAACTGAAAACGAGAACCGAATTGAATTGAAATTTTAACTCCTAAAATCGACACATCGAATCGAGAATCTTCCTATTATATATACTTACTAAAATAATGAATTTCCAATATCTATTGTGGCCAAGTTTTGACGTCTTGTACGTTCTCTTAAATAACGTTCCGTCGTCATAATAGACTCATGTCCTAAATAGTCCCTGATTTTTTTTAATTCAATACCCTTTTCCATTAAGTAATTAGCCATGAAGTGCCTACAAGTGTGAGGAGTAATTCTATCCTGTCGATAGCGCAGAAAAGTTAAATTTGTTTCTTCAATTTTTTTTGCCACAAGAGAAGATAGATAGTCTGCTCTATAATTTGATCCATCAGCTTTAGGGAGAAAAGCGGAGGTATTCGATGCATCTAGTTTTGTTGTTTGTTTACGTAAACTTCGAACATGGCATAAAGCATCCAATGTATCTTCAAAGATACGAACTTCCCTACTTTTATTCCCTTTACCAACTACACGAAGTAGATAGGCATTTAAAGATGAATGAAAGACCAAATCTGCCCATTTAGCAGTTGCGATTTCTTCGATTCGTAGTCCTGTTGTAGTTAACAGGAAAAATGCAGTGTAAACAAAATAGTTGGATTTTTTCAGTTCATCTAATATCTGGGTAACTTCTTCTGGATAAAGGTCACGATTGACTAGCTCTTCTTTTTTTACGGATACTTTTTTAAGGCGACTACTAAAGTTGTCTGAGAGTCCGTTATTATCATACACATATTTTAAAAACTGCTGAACTACTGTTTTCTTTTTACGTAATGTAGTGGCAGCATATTTCTTACTTAATTCATAGAAGTAGATTTCCACGTCATTATGGGATAACTCCTGGATGGTTCCGATTGCTTCTTTTATGTAGCGAAGAAAATGAGAAAGATCGTGCAGATACTGTTGTTTTGTTCGCTCACTTCTTTTTTTCGTTAAAGAAGGCTCATCGTGTAAAAATAAATAAACTAATGATTCTTCACTTAATTGGGAGTAGTCAATATTACGGATACCCAAACCCATAATTTTTTCAAAATGACTGCTATCAAAAAAATCTGATTTTGATTTTACAATTTGGTTATTATGTTCGTAATTTATAATATTCAAATTTAAACACAACCTTTTATAGAATTAAATATTAAACAAATATTTTTATATAAAATTTTATAATTCTAATTATACCACAATAAATACATAATTTATTGTGGTATAAAATGAAATGTTTAAATATATATTTTTGGCTTATTATTTAACGTTTCTATTTAGGTAATGTATAATGGAAATGTTTAATTGATTTTTTTGTACATTTCAATCCAAATGCGGTAGGAGGAGATTTTTTTGACTAGTCTTCGTCTGAAAATTTTACAAGAAATCCATAACTTAGAAGATACCCATTGTTCAATTTGCCCTCTGAACAACCTATCAGTGAATTGTACAGATGAGCAAGAACAGGCAAAACAGAGAAACTACAAACATTGTAAAGGTTGTCCCATTTTCGATTCCATCCGAGAGAAAGGAGAGCAATTGAATTCTTTATCGAAAAAGAGTACATTTAATAAGGTACGGGAACGTTATATGGAAAATCCTTTTAAGTATCTTCAGTATAAAGAGTACTCAATCACAGATGTAGTAAAAGAAACCGGTTTAACAAAGTATCAACTAAGAAAATTTAAACAACAGCTAGAATGAAAGTTTCGGATGAGGTGAGAAATGGACTATTTATCTTTAGAAGAGGTATGCGATAGGGTAGGTTTAACAAAAAATCAATTAGGCTATTTAATTAAGTATAAACACATCGAACCTATCAATATGGCCACTTGGAAAGCAGATGGCGGATATCGCTTTGAGCAAGGAGATGTAGAAAAGTTAGAGGAATTATACAAAGACTCTTTAACATTAAAAGAAGCAGCTGAATTTCTAAGTAAGTCTAAGACTTACGTTCATAATGCAGCTAAAGATGGGATATTGCCCTTTAAAGAGATTGCTAAAGGGAAATCAACTGAACGATTGTACTTAAAAAAGGATTTGGAAATTTTCAAAGAAAGAATTGAAAACAGATCAAAAGAAGAATCGAAAGAGAAAAAGCAGCATTTAAGTCTCTATCTTGATGAAAAGGTAGTAGAAGCAATAAAGAAAAAGGCTGCAAAGAAAGGGTATAATGGCTACAAGAAGTTTGCTGAAGACATTTTATCTGCAGAAGTAAAAGAAGACATAGAAGAATAGAAATCCCAGAGAGAATAGATCCCTGAAAAATGAAAAAACATTAAAAGGGTTCTATTTTCATTTTTAAGAAACTTTCTCTCTTCCGAGTGCAATTACATTACCCTAAACACAAAAAACGATTACAGACGATTTTGAGAGGTCACTTTTCGGGTGCATTCCTAAAAAAATCACTGTAATTTCAAGAAAAGGGTTAATATATATAAGTTAGAAAATAAAGGAAAATAAAGCGGATAATTACAAGGGCGTTTTATTTGAAATTATATTCTCAAAAAATAGCATATGAAACTAAGGTCAATTATGAAAAATCCAAGAAATACAGTATACATATTCAGATTATAGTAAACTAAATTCTTATAAAACTCCTTAACTAAAAGATTATATACAGACTAAAATTGGACAGATTTTCTATTTTAGATTGTTGAAGTATGGTAAAATAGAAGTATAACTGTATATCGTGTGAAGGTGGGCTTGTTATTATCCCTTCTTTCCATTTGGAAGGAAAGGGGGTGATATAACATGGAATTTTTGTTCGAACTTTTAAAAGAAATTGCAAGAGCAGTTGTGCGTGAGGTTTCAGCATACGCACTGAAAAAGCAATTCGAAAAAAAAGACAACAAAAAACCCGCGCTTCACCGACCAAAGTACAAGCGTGGGTCTAAAAGAAAAAGATAATGCATAATAACAGCCACCTTGACAGTAGCAGTTATGAGACGGGATGTTGACAGCATCTCGTCTTTTTTAGTTTATGCAATTCAGTTAAGTACTATACTTTATATATACTGAATATGCATTCAATATATAACTAATCTAAAGTAAACATACCATATTTTCATTTTTTGGTCAACGTTTGGAAATATGAGGGACTAAATTAAGTGGTTTATACTGTGATTCCTAATTTAAGTGATATAAAAAATAAAAGTAGTTTTATAGGGAAGGGTTTGCTTATTTTGAAAACAAGCAAACCCATTTAATAGTTAGTCTTTAATATATTTTACGGCAATGGTTTTATCTATATCTTTGTGCAAATTGCTCGGTATAAGAATCAACTAATTTTGTACGTCCAGAATCAGAATAAACTTTAATGTTGTATTTAATATAAACATTGTATGCATCTTGATCCTGCCATTTTTGTACAGTCCACCAATAGTTTTTACTTTTAGGAAGAGATAGTCCACCTATTACATACCCAGCTACACCAGAAGCAAACGTATTTCCGATTTTCGCTATAACCCCAGCACCTAAACCTGCTATAGCTGCGTTAACCATAAAACGATATGAGGCATTATAAAATACATTGTTTCCATAAGTTGTCGTTACATATTTCCAGTTGAATGTACCAGCTGTGGGGTGAACATATTGAATTTGATCCGAATCTTTAGGTGTTATTGGATTAAAGGGAGCTTGTCCATTTAGGAATAAAGAGTCTAAATCTTGTTGAGGTAATGAACTAATATCAATTGCTCTATTTTCTTTTGATACATCCTGGTTGTAAGAAACTGCAGGTGAATTTCCTTCCTTGTTCTCTGCTGCTTGCGTTGTTGAACTAAATGCAAACCCTGAGCTTAGTAATAAAACCAATGAACTTCCTGCTAATAATGTTTTTTTCATAATAATCCCCTTTCATTTGTATAAGAAATTTAATACAATATATTATACAGTCATTCTCTGAAAAGTAATTATTTTCTAAAAATAGGAGGTAGGAGTCAATATGTTTGGTAAGATTACTTCAAAAAATGAACGTATTTACGTAATTATTGTAGTTGCACTGTCTATAGGGTTGTTTAGCATATCTCGTACAGTTTGGTGGTTGTATGGAATGGCGTTTTTATTGTTTTTATCCGCTTTTATATTTAGAGACAGACCTACAAAAAAGGAAGTAATGATAAATCTTGTTGGCTTTGTAGCATTATGTTTTATTTTTTGGATAGGAGAATACATCATAAATTTGTAAAATACTAACAATAATTCTTATTAAATACGATTATAACAAATTATTAGATAAATGGAATATTTTACTAACAATTTTAATATAGTGCTAGTTAGGAAAAATCGGTTATTTAAGGGGTTTATGCCGTTATTTTTATTTAGGGGTCCTACCACATGCCCATCAACTTAAGAATTTTCACTACCCCCAAGTGACAAAAAACGTTATTCTTTCTAAAAAGCTAGCTAGAAAGGGTGACATTTTTTATGAATCTTTCGATTCAAGATGAATTACAACTATTTTCTGAAGAACTGTATCGTCATTTAACCCCTTCTCTTTTGGAAGAACTCGCAAAAGAATTAGGTTTTGTAAAAAGAAAACGAAAGTTTTCTGGAAATGAATTAGCTACCATATGTATTTGGGTAAGTCAACGTACAGCGAGTGACTCGCTTGTTCGACTATGCAGTCAATTACATGCGGCCACAGGCACTCTTATGAGTCCAGAAGGACTCAATAAACGCTTTGATAAAAAAGCGGTTGAATTTTTGAAATATATTTTTTCGGCATTATGGAAAAGTAAAATCTGTGAAACATCGGCCATTTCAAGCGCGGCGCTCACGTATTTTCAACGAATTCGTATTTTAGATGCGACGATTTTCCAAGTACCAAAACATTTAGCCCATGTATATCCTGGATCAGGTGGTTGTGCACAAACAGCGGGTATCAAGATTCAATTAGAATATGACTTACATAGCGGACAGTTTCTAAACTTTCAGATAGGTCCAGGAAAAAATAATGATAAGACCTTTGGAACAGAATGCTTAGACACATTACGTCCAAGCGATTTATGTATCCGTGATTTAGGTTATTTTTCATTAGAAGACTTAGATCAAATGGATCAACGAGGTGCTTATTATATATCCAGATTAAAATTAAACCATACCGTGTATGTAAAAAATCCGTTTCCAGAATACTTTCGAAACGGAACCGTAAAAAAGCAATCACAGTATATCCAAGTTGATTTAGAACATATTATGAACAATTTAAAACCCGGTCAAACATACGAAATAAAAGAAGCTTACATTGGAAAGAATCAAAAACTATTCACACGTGTAATTATCTATCGTTTAACAGACAAACAGATACAGGAACGTAGAAAAAAACAAAGTTACACTGAAAGTAAAAAGGGTATTACATTTTCAGAAAAGAGTAAACGATTAACGGGTATCAACATATATGTCTCAAATACGCCTGAAGGAGTTGTTCCGATGGAACAAATACATGACTTTTACTCCCTTCGCTGGCAAATAGAAATTATTTTTAAAACGTGGAAATCCTTATTTCAAATTCATCATTGGCAAACTATCAAAAAAGAGCGATTAGAATGTCATGTGTATGGAAGACTTATTGCCATCTTTATCTGTTCTTCTACGATGTTTAAGATGCGTAAACTTCTTTTGCAAAAGAACAAAAGAGAATTAAGTGAATATAAAGCCATTGGGATGATTCAAGATCATGTATCGCTGTTATATCAAGCGATACAGAGAAACACCCAAAATCTAACAAAGATTTTAATCCGTTTGTTCGACCTCCTACAGAAGAATGGACGGAAATCTCATCGATATGAGAAGAAAACTATCTTTGATATTATGGGTGTTGTCTATGAGTATAATGGGTTTGGAAAACAAAAGAAAGCTGCATAATTTTTAAAATGAAACTCGTTAGAGTTTATTTGGTGTGTGTACTTTTCAATACCAAAAGTACATTACGTGTTTTTTAGTTTGTTTGAACGAAAGTTCATTTTGTTTTCGTTCTTAAGTTGATGGGCATGGGGTCCTACCAACAAAACGCGGAAAACATACGCTAAGCAAATTTCGACATAAAGAAAGCCGATTTTTCCTACGCTAAGGAATCATCGGCTTTTAGTATTATTGAATAAGAGGGCGTAGTGAATGTAGACTTGCTACTTTACTTGCATCAAAGTTGTATTCACCAAGAAAATTAATGTGTTCCCATCCTAACGGAGAAACATGTTTAAGTAAATCTTCTCTCAAATTCCCCTTTTCCTTCAATAATTTTGTTGCTTCTGTAAGATAAACGGTATTCCATACGCTAATAGCATTTATTAGAATATTTAAAGCACTTGCACGTTGTAGTTGGTCTTGTATTCCTCGTTCTCGTAACTCACCTCGTTTTCCAAAGAATAAGGCTCTTGCTAACCCATTCATGGCTTCCCCTTTATTTAGTCCTCGCTGAATTCGACGGCGTAGTGTTTCGTTAGATATGTAATCCAAAATAAAAATGGTCTTTTCGATTCTCCCCATTTCTCGCAAAGTAGTTGCAAGTTTATTTTGTCTCGCATATGACCCTAATTTCCCCATAATAAGTGAACCAGACACTTTTCCTTCTCGAATAGAATGAGCTACGCGCAATACGTCATCAAAATTCTCTTGAATAATTTTAGTATTAATACGACCACGGAGTATATTTTCTAGTTTTGGGAATTCATTAGGCATTTGGATGGTGAATAGCTTAGAGTCAGCTAAATCACGTAGCCTTGGTGCAAAGCGAAATCCTAGTAAATGACTCAATCCAAATACTGAGTCGGCGTAGCCAGCTGTATCTGTAAAATGCTCTTCAATATTTAAATCTGTCTCATGATGAAGTAATCCATCGATAACGTGTACAGCATCACGAGCATTGGTATTAATGACTTTCGTATAAAAGCTTGAAAATTGATCACTAGTAAATCGATAAATGGTTGCCCCTTTTCCAGACCCGTAGTGTGGATTGGCATCGGCATGTAACGATGAAACACCAACCTGTACGCGCATTCCATCAGAGGAAGAGGTACTTCCATCTCCCCAATAGGAAGCTAGTTTAAGCTTATGTTGAAAATTTACTAATGTCGCTTGTGCACGACTTATAGCATCATCGAATAAACGCCATTGCGCTGCATTAGCCATTTGATGATAGGTAACTCCTGGTGTCGCTTCTGCCATTTTAGTAAGACCTATGTTAGTTCCCATCGCCATGAGAGCAGCCATGAGAACTACTTTTTCCTCTCCCTTTGGTGGGCGATTGGTTGAGGCATGTATCAACATTTCATCAAATCCTGTCCAGTGTGCTACCTCCATTAAAAGATCAGTGAGCTTTATTCTTGGCAACATATTATATAAAGACAGGCTAAAAGCTCTCGCTTCTTCGGGTGTATTCTTCTCCAAACGGTCCACTCGGATCTTAGCCTTTTCGATATTTACTCCTTCTAGAGAATCAAGATTATTTGAAACCCATGTAAGGCGTTGAGCTAGTGACTTTCTTCTTTCCTCAATATATTCATCTGCCGATGAACGAACGGCTAGTTTAGTTTCCGTAAGACGAGTTGTTGTCCAATCTTTTTTAGGAACAAGATACTCTTCAAAATCTTTATGAAGTCTACTACCGACTACGGATATGTCGCCTGAACGAATATGATTTTTCAACTCTGTTAGTGCAGCCATCTCATAATAGTGCCGGTTAATTATTCCATCATCACCATAAACATGCTTCTTCCAACGTTTAGGAATAAAATCTACCGGGGCATCATTTGGA
Organism: Bacillus sp. GbtcB14; assembly: GCF_019091205.1. Classification (NCBI taxonomy): domain Bacteria; kingdom Bacillati; phylum Bacillota; class Bacilli; order Caryophanales; family Bacillaceae; genus Bacillus; species Bacillus sp. GbtcB14. The sequence goes on along the minus strand of NZ_JAGXJT010000025.1, from coordinate 2,944 downwards.
ATTTTTCTTTTACCAGATTCATTTATTTCATTTAGCGTTTTTAGGGCTTGCAATAATGGCTCTGTACCTTGTGTAGAACGAAATTCAAGAGATTTAAGAAAAGTAGGAGTATATTTTCTTAGATAAGAAAACCGATTTTCTAACAAATCTAGATAATCGTAATCCATCGGTCGGGCTAATTTTTGGGCTTCTTCAACGGAAGAAACAATTTTATCCCACGGCATAATCATTTCAATAGCATTAAATGGATCAAGCCCTTCATTTCGTGCTTGAATAAGTGCAGCACCAATATCTGCAAAATGCACGACTTTTTCATTCACTGCTTTTCCATTTTCTTTTTGCATTTCCTCTTGTGTTTTACGACCCTTTGATTGTAAAATCATCATTTGTCTATCATGAATTTCAATTGCTTGGTCAATTAGATCTTGGCTTAGTGTTACTAGATAGGCAACAAGAATTGCATATTTCTTCATTTCTTTAAATCTTCGAAATGAGTGTGGTTCATACCGTGCTCCAATACGAGATAATTGAAGTAACCGATTGGGATGGATTTGTTCTGTATTTATTTCTAATTTTAATTCTCGAATATATTCTAAGCGCTTTATGACTTTTAAAAAGGCTTCAGGTGAAGATTGGCCGGGAAGCTCCCTCAGCCATGCTAAAGGGGTTTTTCTATTGTCTACAAATGGATCTATAAGTTTATCTAACTTTTGTTTTTGCCATTTGGAAAGAGTACAAGTTAATGATTTAAAAATCCTTTCCTCTGCTCGTTGACGAGTTTCCCAAACAAGCCTTTCTATAGTAGTCATGCCAGGGAGAATAATTTTCTGATTACGTAGTTCTTCTTGTGCTGTACGAAGAAGATACATTGAATTTCCATTTTGAAGGGCATGATTCAAAAGAAACTGAGCTGCCTTGCGATAGTTCCCTAAGGAAAAATTTTGATAACCATAAACTTGACGGATTTCTTCCATATGCTCATGTTTAGTTGGCTCTCGTTGGGCATATAAAGAAAATGAATTAGGATTAACATCTATTTGGCTAGCTATGTATTCGATTATGTAATCTGGAATAGGTCCAACATCTGAAAGGGACCATCCAGGATAGCGTAGAACACATAATTGAACAGCAAAGCCTAATCGATTATGATCTCTTCTGTGTCGTTTAATAATTTCAAGGTCATATTGTGAAAAAGTATAATAAGTTTCTAGTTCACTTTCGCTCATATCAGCTGGAATTCGTACAAATTCCGTTCTTTGATCTTCTGTTAGTAATTCTTTCCCTCTCATGCTACAACTCCTTGCCAGATATCTTTTTCTTATCTAGATAACGGTATAAGGTTGTTGCTCCAATCCCTGTTGCCGTCTTAATTTGAGATAAAGAGTAATCTTTGCTTTCATACATTTTTATAGCAAGTTCTATTTTCTTTAAATCAACTTTCGGTCTTCCTCCGTTTCTTCCCCTAGCTCTAGCAGCCGTCAATCCATCTTTCGTTCGTTCACTGATAATATCACGTTCTAATTCTGCTATGCTGGCCAACATTCTGAAAAAGAAACGTCCCATAGCAGTTGTTGTGTCAATCTTGTCTTGAATGGAGACAAAATGAATTCCCTTTGCTTCAAAATGTTCCATAAGCTCAATTAAATGTTTGGTACTACGACTGATACGATCTAATTTATAGACAACCACCGTGTCGCCTTTACGTAAAACTTTAAGAAGGTCATCTAACTGTGGTCGGTTTTTTTTCTTACCTGATTCTTTTTCTTCAAAAGTCTGGTCCACTCCGTAGTGAGCCAATGCATCAAGTTGTAACGATAATGACTGATCTTGTGTACTGACACGTGCATATCCAAATTTCAACAAGAATCCCCCCTTATTAATGCCTTAACTATACCAAAAAGGGGGTAGAGATAGATATATTGGTCTTTTGATTTTGGTTATATTTTTGGTTATGTATTTAAGTAGTTTTTAAGGTTTTTAGAGAAGTTCTCTATTCATAACCAAAAACGGTCGTTTATGGTGATTTGTCCATGAACTAATGAATTAAATGGCTTTTTTAATTTTGTTCAATAATCGGGCCAGATTGTGGAACAACACTTTTAAAGAAAATTGGATATCTATGTTAAATTTCAGAATAGATGGTAAGGTTATACTTAACTAATGGGATAGTTTAGTTTTAGAAGATAAAATAATAAATCATACTTGACCCTGTACTATGGTACAGGGTTTATTCTGTACTAGGAAGAAAAATTCCTGTAAATAATTGCAGATCAAATAGAGGAGGCAGCAACATGAATCAAAATCATTTGAATACTTCGTTAAAGGACAAGGTGTTACAATCACTTGGTTTGCCAGAAGAAGGATTTGAGGGAAAAATCCGTTTATTGTCTCCTTCAGAAAATAGTATCCGTTTAGACATTCTTCTTTTCATGGCTGAGGGAAAAATCGTCAACATCAATGATTTAACTGCAACAGAGGAACAAATTGATGTCCAATCTGCTCTTCAACGTTTAAGGGAATTGGATTTAATTCACTGGGACCAAAACTCTGGGGATGTGAACGTGGCGTATCCTTTTTCAGGAGTTCCGACTCCACACCGTGTTACATTGGCTGGAATGTTGCCAGCTTATTCCATGTGTGCGATTGATGCCCTTGGCATTCCATCGATGTTTACAGATGCCGTTATTGAATCGGAATGTGCATTTTGCGGTGAAAAGATTACCATCGATGTGAAAAACAACATGCCCGTTGCCAATCCTGATACCGTGGTTGTAGGCTTGGGAACAACGGATGCTGCCGATACCAACGCATGCTGCGATTCTTCTTGCGAATCGAATGAGCCAACGTCCATTTCTACCAGCTGTTGCCCAGCCATTCAATTTTATTGTTCTGAGGAACATTGGCAAAAAGCGAAAGAAAAGAATCCAACAACGGCGAAGGTCAA
>NZ_JAGXJT010000247.1:0-247 GCF_019091205.1 Bacillus sp. GbtcB14 | reverse complement strand
ACGTAAAATGAAAAAAGACAATCTACTTTGTACCTATTTTGCTCGGGAGAAATTTGTCTATATTGAATCGCTTCTCTGTCCGAAAAATTATTTTATCCTGTCTTTTTAAATAATATGTGTCCTCTTTCCCTTTGGGACTTGATATGAGCCTCAAAAGTGTTGGTCGGGAACAACTAACGACTTAGACCGAAAAATAATTTTTTTCTCTGCTGTTGGTATTCGTCACGGCGGAATAGGAGCCGTGCAA
>NZ_JAGXJT010000246.1:0-247 GCF_019091205.1 Bacillus sp. GbtcB14 | reverse complement strand
AGCTCTTTACAATATACTGGTCTATATTTTCTTCCAACAGCCGGAAGAATTTTTTCTGGTCATGCTGATAAAGGTCAAAGAAAATATGAGGTTCAGAGAAAGTTTTTGTCAGCAGATCCGGCCTGCTACCCTCTTCAACAAAAACTGCCTGCTTTGTAGGATGCAATATGCTTTGCAGCAGTGTTAACGTAATATCCCGGCTTATAGACAAGGCCGGTTCAGTAAATTCGTTTAAGGCAACAAAACG
>NZ_JAGXJT010000245.1:0-247 GCF_019091205.1 Bacillus sp. GbtcB14 | reverse complement strand
TACCTTACTTGATCTATGAAGTTTCATCGTTAAAAAAAATCATTACAAGTCAATAAAAAGGAAAATTATACATTGTAATGCATTTCTTTTGGTAGAAATTCTTTCCATGTAGCTTATATTTTTTTTCCAAGAAAACTTAAATATTTTATAATGTAACTTGAGGAGTTTATGATGCCTAATATCAATATGTTTAGTTTTAGAACGTTGAATGAGATGTTTTATTAAATATATTTCATTTGTGTTATCA
>NZ_JAGXJT010000244.1:0-247 GCF_019091205.1 Bacillus sp. GbtcB14 | reverse complement strand
CCATTTGTGCAAGCATAGTTAGATGAATTTAAAAATGTGTTCCAAGGCCTGGCCGACCAAAAACTCAATGATCTTGAGTTGGATCGAGCACGCGGATTGCCCTTCACTCCTGAGATCAATGTTCTAGAGCTACCCCTCAAGTTCAAAATGCTGACCTGGAAGATGTACACAGGGAAAGAAGATCCCCTATCACATCTCAATTATTTTGAAATGAAAATGGATTTGCAAGGGGTGCGAGGAGATGTGC
>NZ_JAGXJT010000243.1:0-247 GCF_019091205.1 Bacillus sp. GbtcB14 | reverse complement strand
CGAAAAAAAGACGAAGGAAATAATACTACCTACACCATCAAAGGGATCGATTTGTAAAAGAATACACCACTGAGTTCTGACAATAAGTGGTGGCAATCAGAATTTCTCTTGATGACCACTCAATAGTGTTGAAATACACCATTGGCCTCCATGCCTAAATAAACATTAAACCGAGCCTCCTCAAAACTTGCTATATCATAATAGCAAGCATGATGATAGTGATGATCGGGAAAAAGAATTGAATAAG
>NZ_JAGXJT010000242.1:0-247 GCF_019091205.1 Bacillus sp. GbtcB14 | reverse complement strand
CTTGGCTGAATTCAGGAATGTCACGTCATGCGGCGCCGTGACGGCATCATTGGGCTCTTCGAACAGCGGGATAGCGAAGAACTCCTTCTCGGCACATTCACGGATCTGACGCACCGCATCTGGGTTCATGAGAGCAACGAGATCGACCCAGTTGAGGTTGTGCGCACGGGAGCTTGCCACGACGCTCTTGAACATCGCATCGACGATGCTGTTGCGATCTTCGTTCTCCGGGTCTCCAGTGAACAGA
>NZ_JAGXJT010000241.1:0-247 GCF_019091205.1 Bacillus sp. GbtcB14 | reverse complement strand
CGAAGTGGCTAAACGCGGCGGACTGTAAATCCGCTCCTTCGGGTTCGGCAGTTCGAATCTGCCCCCCTCCACCATTTACATAGGGGCATAGTTTAAAGGTAGAACTGAGGTCTCCAAAACCTCCAGTGTGGGTTCGATTCCTACTGCCCCTGCCAAATATATTTACACAACATGGCGGTTGTGGCGAAGTGGTTAACGCACCGGATTGTGGCTCCGGCATTCGTGGGTTCGATTCCCATCAGTCGCC
>NZ_JAGXJT010000240.1:0-248 GCF_019091205.1 Bacillus sp. GbtcB14 | reverse complement strand
ATACTTTTTACAATTCCAAAAGTATAAAATAATTCAAGAAACTTGAAAAACCGTGTTTTTGCAAATGTCAGTTGTATATAAGATAATATCAAAACTGTATGCGTTTGCAGCAGCAGAAAGTAATTCTGCTACAGCAAAACAAAACAGGCAGAATATAAAATATTTGCAGAAAAATAAATAACTTGACACAAGAGATTTATACGTGGTAGCAGACTTCTCATGCGCTCGTAAACGAATAGGTATTGGGC
>NZ_JAGXJT010000239.1:0-248 GCF_019091205.1 Bacillus sp. GbtcB14 | reverse complement strand
ACATCATTCAGCGCACCCCCGTCATATGAGAAAATAAAATACCAAATGTATCCCATTATCAGCGGACTGATAATGACGGGCAGGTAGACGATCGTTCTTGTGAGCGCCTTCATTTTTGAGCTCTGATTCAAAAGCAGCGCATATAAAAGCCCGAGCAAATTCTGAAAAAAATTGTTCCCGATGCCGTAAAGCAAAGTGTTTTTCACAATAAGCCACGTGCCCGGATCTGTAAAAAGCCTTTTATATTG
>NZ_JAGXJT010000024.1:0-20056 GCF_019091205.1 Bacillus sp. GbtcB14 | reverse complement strand
CACGTTCGGTGTCCTTGTAACATTTATAGCCCTCCCCATTGAACGAGAATCGTTTTAATAAGTGCGATGACGAAAGCGGAAAATACACCAAATAAAATAACAGAACCAGCTAATTTAAACATGTTACCACCAACGCCGAGTACAAAACCTTCTGTGCGGTGTTCGATACATGCGGCAATAACGGAGTTACCAAATCCAGTGACAGGTACAGCTGTGCCTGCTCCGGCAAATTGACCAAACCGATCGTATATACCAAATCCAGTTAATAACATGGAGATGAAAATAAGAGTTGCGACTGTTGGATTCCCTGCTGAGCGTTCAGTGAAATCGAAATACGTAATATAAAAAGTAGAAATGAGTTGCCCAATTAGGCAAATGAAACCACCAACGAAAAAGGCTTTTATACAGTTTTTTAAGACAGGACGCTTCGGTTCGCGTTCTTGCTCGAATTTTTTATATTCCTGTTGCACAGGGGTTAAGTTTTTATCTTTACTAGACATTGCAAACCTTCCTTTTCTTTTAAAAAGCGTTAAGTGTTAGACTCCATTTTTTTACCAATGAATTTTAATTGTTTATTAATTTCATCTTTAGATACTTTCTTTTCCTTAATTTTTCTTTCAAGCTTTTCAAGTAACATAAAGATTTTTTTATCTGTACTTACACGAACATCGAAAGTGGGGTGCTCATCACTTAGCTGCTTTTGGAGCTTCTTACGGAGAGGTTTTAATCCAAATCTTTCGTGATGCTCAGGTGTAACTGCTATGTAGAGATCTAAATTTGAATTTACTGCTGTACTTTTTATAATTTCATCCATAGTGAGAGCTCTTTTCTTGGCTCCTTGTGATATAGATTGATTAAAGGATTCCATACTCGTTTTTGTTAACTTTGGACCTTTCTCTTTCTCCGTTCGTTTTGCTTCTTCTTTCACTTTTTTATCTAAAGGACTATTATCACATCCGGTAAAAGAGCTAAATAGAAGGGCAAATAATACGGTTATGAGTCCGAGTTTTTGCATATTTATCATTCCATTTCTATTGCAATATGTAATGTGATAGAAAAAGGATGACTGCATATCATCCTTTTTCTATTTCACAGCAAGACTGATTCGTTATTGCTGTGAGTATTGTGGTTCTTCTTGTTTGACTTCTTCAACGCGTGGGTTTAAAGAATCGATAATCGTTTGTGTTTGCTGTGCAGCTGTTTGGAAAAGTTGCTTAGCTTGTTGGTTATCCGTATCAAGAGCGAATCCCTCTAAGCTAGCTTGTGCACTTTTTAATCCAGAAACAGTTTGTTTTAATTTCGTAATTACAGTCATTGAATGAAGCCCCCTTTGGAATATCAATTCAAAGATTATAATTTGTGAGTTGGGGTGAATTTATGATTGGAAAATTTAGGGGGGTGCTTTGTTAATATACTCATAACTAAGCGTCATAAAGGATTACGGGGATATTTTTATTGATTTAGATGGATTTTATTGCTATTATTATGAGAAGAAAATGAAGTGTTTTCTATTATCATGCGCCCATAGCTCAGTCGGATAGAGCGGTGGTTTCCGGTACCACGTCTTATATGACAAAGGAAACCAAATGTGCTTTAGGGTGCGGTATAAAGCTGTTTGTCGGAGTTTTTAACGCTTAACTTGAGCGGGAACAAACCGCAAACGTCCTACGTAGGCATTAGCGAATTATTGTCGCATAGTAAAAAGGTGCTACGTGTAACCAAATGAAGATAATGATAGTACATATGCGGAGAGCTTCCGTCTGAAATTCGTTTCAGATAGGGGGCTCTTTTTTTATTATGTCTAAAAGTATACGAGTAGTAAAAAGACGAAGAGAAGTAGTTGGGTGTTTTTGCCCATCCCCCCGAAAAGGTGGAATAAGGAGTACCTCACTGAAAGATTAGGGAAGTACTCCTTAAACATCGCTTACTCTGTTTCCGATATTACGTTTAATTGGGCTAATTCTTGAATAATTGCATCCAAATCAACAGACTCTTGTTGTATATTAAACTCGTATCTTCCATAGAAGTTAATATGTTGCCATGCAACTGGGGATATTTTTTTCATAACGGGGTAGCGTCAGGAAAATGCGGATTTACAACGTTAAGGAAACCAAAATATAAAAAGTCTAATTTCTCGGTGTTATAAGTGAAAAATTAGGCTTTAGTTACTTCATTAAAGCGCCTGATTGTTGAAGACTAAAGTTTATATTCACCAAGAAAATTGATGTGCTCTTATCCTAACAAATTTTATTTAGGACTTACATGTATGCCTTCACGCTCTCGCCAATCTGCGTAAAGTATACGCTTTACATTATCATATCCATTGGTAGTTAATTGGTTATCTAACCACTGTTGATCAAATCCGAGTTCATGTAAATTATCCCATAAAATTTCCCCATCTATAATTAACGATGTTGGGAGGTCTACTGGACTTTCTGGAAGATTGAGATCTGGTTTTTGATACTTGGATTTTAATAATAAACTTATTTGCCCATTAGCTTCCAATATACCGTATTTGACTTCGCGAACTGAAAAGACATTATTTTGACGGAGTATACTCAATACTTGATTTACATCCAATTTGTTCTTTGTAAGTAACTTTCTGTCCATAACACCATCTCGAATGATGATGTTAGGATTGCCTAATAAGAGAGAACGTGTCGATTTATTTTTTAGAGTCATAAACTCTATTCCCAACATAAGAAACGTCCACAATCCGATGGCATATAAAAAATGAAAAATCCCTACCTTATCTTCATAAATGTTATTTCCTAAAAAATCTCCAAGTACTAACACAAAAACTAAGTGAAACGGGGTTTAACTGATAGATGGATGTTCTGCCTGTTATGATAATGATAAAAAATAAAGTTGCAAAACCTACTATGACTTTGATTGCCAGTAAACCCAAAAAAACTTCACCCAAAATTTATTCCTCCATTTTATATTTCACTCGATTTCAAAAATCCTCATGTTTTAAAATATTTATATTACAACATGTAAGCTAATTAAAATCAGAAAGATAAATAATACCGGTTTTTTCAACTTATAATAATGGAGAAAGCACGCGAGCACCCTGTTCAACAATGCGCTCGGTCAGGGATCGTTGCACCAAGTCTTCAATTCTTAATGGTACAGAATCAGTAAGATCCCTCTCGAACTGCTCTGTGAGTTCCCTTGTCACATCAGCACTGTACACGACTTGACACACCTCATAATTCAGGCGAAAACTTCTCATATCATAGTTTGCTGAGCCTACGGCAGCAATCTCCTCATCGATGGTCAACACCTTCGCATGTATCATTCCTTTGTCGTACTGGTAGATTTGAACTCCAGCTTCTATAAGTTCTCCGTAATAAGTACGGCTTGCAAGACCCACGATTTTTTGATTATTGTGGCGAGGAACCAGCAATCTTACACGGACACCACGAGTTACTGCTGTCTTTAATGCCATGATAATATCCGTTTCTGGTACAAAATAGGGTGTTGTTAAATCAATAGTCTTGGTCGCCTGTGTTATACATATAAAGTAAGCTTGCCGAATGACTGGGGTAGGAATTCCAGGGTTTCCTTCCAACGTATGGATATACGCTTTATGCAATGTCCTAGTTTTTCCGGATATGTCCATTTTTTTATCATCAAGGGTGCTCAACTCTGATCCCAATTCGGCTGACCATTTGGAATGATCTGCTCTGCCGATTGAATTGATTTTCGTTACCTCTGATTTTGTTTTCAAATTTGTTTTTGATTTTATCCTTTCCGGCACAGCGATTTCCCAATGAACATCAAAAACAGTCTGCAAGTCGCCTGTTGCTTCCCCTATAATTTGCAAATGAGTGTCCCTCCAAAATCCTACGTCTGGCTTTAATCCTGTATATTCATACCCAACGTTCATACCGCCAGTAAAGGATTCCTTTCTGTCAATCGTCACAATCTTACAATGATCCCGATAATTCCAATTGGACAAAATCCAGGGAAATCGCAGAGGAAATATTGTCCTGCATTCTATCCCTGCTTCAACCATCTGCCGGATTTTTTCACGCGGGAATTTATAACTCCCCAAGCTATCTCTCATAAAACGAACCTGCACTCCATTTAATGCTTTTTCGATTAGCAGTTCTGTGATTCGATTACCAATTTGGTCGTTCCGATAGATGAAATATTCCAGATCAATGGTTTCTTGGGCTTTTTGCAGGGATACAAGGAGTTGATCATATTTTGCTATCCCATTGTTAAACACTTGGACTTGGCCCATTCGAAGCCCATTCACAGTGAAATGCCGTAAAGCATTGGCAATTACCGATGCTGAAGCACCGAATGTCTCAGGTAATTTGTTAGATTCATTTTTAGAACAGGTCAATCTTTTTCGATGAATAAACTTAGGGTTTGATATGCTAAGATATAGCCAGAAACCAATGACAGGTAAAAAAAGGACGATTATTATCCAATTCAAAGCCTTGGCAGGCCGACGAACTTCCCAAATTGCTATGAATAAGATAAAGAACGTATTTAACAGGTATAGATAAAAAATCCACTCCAACTGGAATCCCTCCTTCTGTTACTCTTAACATGTACAAACTATGTAACCAGTATACGTATGGAATATGAAGGGATTGTCTGTTATATATTATGGACTACCTTTATAAGAACTTGTATAAGATATTAAGAACGAAAAAAAGAGAATTAAGGTTGGGAAAGTTCTGACATCAAGAAAGGCGTAATGATCTGGGCACTGTCCTAACTAGAGACTTAGTGATTTTGAAAATTACCATCTGGTAAATTCCTAAATATAGGTATAATTTTTTATAAATTTGGAAAATGAAAGTGGTAAATGCAATAAGAAGTAAATAAGAGAAAACATTAATTTATATTGGGAGGAAATCGTCTTAAAATTAGTCGTTAACATCTTTTTTGTTAATGGTTAATGAATGATCGGTATCTCTAACAGCAGCATAAAAAAAATCTTTGATTTGAAGATATCCCTTTGCCTTTAGTTCTTCCTTTAACCACTTTTCATTTTTGTTGATAAATTTTAATTTACGCTTTTGCACTTTCCCTTCAATGACAACGGCTATGGGTAATCCGCGGTATTCCACTTTCATATGTAAATCTTTTGGAGTAATAGGAACTAATTCTTTTCTTGGAAAAATGCTAATTTCACCTGTTGCTTCCAAAATCGCATATTCATTATCGTGAATATCCGGATATCCTGTTGTTCTTAAATTAGACAACAGCTCAGGTAAAGGATATCTACTTTCCTTTAACTTTCGATTAAGATAAAAAAAGAATCGCTCCAAAATCATGAGGGGTAAGTTGGGCTAGAGCTGATTTCCCTAAAATATTTACTGCTACAATAAACACAATATAGATAAAAATAACTTGGGTGTTTTTGCCCATCCCCTCGAAAAGGTGGATTAAGGGATCTCCCTAAAAACAAATCCCCGTTAAAAGGCGCTTCCTTATGCAAGAATAGCGCCATTTAATGGAATAACTAAATTCTGACCTCTTCCATAAAATTACTTAATAAACTAACGCACCCCGATAGCGAGTATTTGGGTTGGGAGAAAATCGTATTAAACTGAGGGAGTTTAAGGTTTAAGTATTATCCTCCACAATTTAATTTTTAAAAATGTCAATTAGCTTTTTTATCGCACTAACTACTACTTCTGGTTCATCATTTTGTATAAAATGAGCACTGTTTTCAGCAATCACCAATTCACCATCTGAGGATATTTCAAGAATCTCTCTCTGCATGTCATTCCATAACTCTTGTGATTCCTTTGAATAATGAGCTTTCTTACCAGCTGAAAGAACAATTAATGGGACATTTAATTTAAGTCTGGTTTCTTTTAATTGCTTTAGACTTTCCATAAATTCATCATAATTGCCTTCATAAACAAATTGCTTGTTGTATGCTTGTTGAAAATCTTGTGACATCGTTGGGAGAAATCTTTCTCTGTAATCTTCAGGCGTAGAGTCAACTAAGACAAGTCCGCAAACTTCATTATGATATTCAGTTGCATATATCCGCATATTAACTCCACCAAATGAGTGACCAACTAATATGTACGGAGGTTTAATATTGGCTTCAATAAGAAGTTCCTTCAATTCTTTTACCATCTCACGGCTGGTTCTGGGGTTTGAACTTGTTTCACTTTTCCCAAGTCCTGCTCTATCATAAATTAGAACATTAGAGAGCATTGAAATATCCCCAATTACTGAATCCCAAGCCTTGGAAAAGTCTCCATATCCAGCGTCCATTATTATTGTTGGTTTTCCATTATTTTCCCCTATCAATTTAGCATATAGTTTACAATCACTTATTTGCACAAACATTTCTTTAGCCATTTAGTCCATTCCTCTCTTTTAGCCAACTATCATTAGTTAAAATTCAACAATTTTATGACATTCCTTCTTAATGTGTTTAAACTATCAAATGGTTGATTCTTGATTGTCAATGTCACTTTGATATTCAAGAATATCCCCAGGTTGACAGTCCAATGCCTTACAAATAGCTTCTAAAGTTGATAATCGAATCGCTTTAGCCTTTCCATTTTTCAAAATAGAAAGGTTAGCCATTGTGATTCCAACTCTTTCAGATAGTTCTGTTACACTCATTTTTCTTTTAGCTAACATCACATCGATATTGATTATAATTGCCACTGTTTCACCTCAGACCGTAAAATCATTTTCTGATTTTATATCTAAAACGTTTTTTAATAATTTCTGAAGAACCGCAGTGAAGACTGCAATAACAACAGAAGTAAAAATAATTGTTAATCCGATAATTGCTATTCCTGGGTGTAAGGCGTTTTGAGACATAAGAACGATGGTCCCTATCAAATATAAGATACTGATTGTAATTGCACAGTATTTTATATATTTCAAAACCTTTACAGACAATTCCGAAAAAGCATTGTTATTTTCAATGTAGTTTAAAAGTTTTAAAGCTTGATACAGAGCAAGGAAAAATGGTATCACAGTTACATACAAACCGATTAATACAGGATATTGCAAAAAAGCAAACTCCGGAAACATTTCTGCCGTATCATTTGCTAACCAAGGCAACCAAAATATACACAAGGCGAGTACCGTAATCCCAATAAGAAAAACAGCTATCTTTAAAAAAACAGTTGTTCCTCGTTTCATAAAAATGCACCTCACTTATTTATCGTTTTACAATAAATCATTATCCATATGCAATATATTATTGTTTTTTTTAAACAACCCCTTTTATTCTTATTTTTAGACTAAAATAAAAAGCATTCATCATTATAAAATACTTCACAATCCTTAGCTATTTAATTTATCTCTTGTTCAACTAAATGGTCCGTACGTGGAGCAAAAATTCCACACTCAATTCTTTGGGTTCTTTTTTGTTTATAAAGGTGTACTTTTAAAACCTGTCTAATAAAGGGTGGTTCTTGCGTTTATAAATCTATGAAAATATTTTTATAAACGTTTACTAAAATCGTCATACCTTTAGAAACTAAATATAGTAAAATAGTAGAAGAAAATATATCTTCTGGAGGAAGTTCATTGTGAAGATCGGTTATGTTCGCGTTTCATCTACAGATCAGAATGAAGAACGTCAAATCAAAAAAATGTTAGCTTTAGGCATCGAAGAGCGAATGATCTTTGTTGATAAACAAAGTGGAAAAGACTTTAATCGCCCCAGCTACCAGACGATGAAGCGTATCCTGCAGAAAGGGGATCTCCTTTATCTGGATGCCCTAGATCGATTGGGGAGGGATTACGAAGGGATTATCTATGAATGGAAACACATTACAAGGAACATTCAAGCAGATATTGTCGTGTTGGAAAACGAAACGTTATTTGATAGTCGTAAATATAGAGAGATGGGAGATATCGGAAAGTTAATGGAAGATCAGTTTCTAAACCTTCTCTCTTATGTGGCCGAACAAGAACGAAAAAAAATCAAACAGCGCCAAGCCGAAGGCATAGCGCTCGCCAAATCTCAAGGTAGACATTTGGGACGACCAAAGCTTAATTTACGGACCCTTTCCCATGAACAGCGCCAATTATTAGATTCTCACTATCCGAAGTGGAAAAATAAAGAGATCACGGGCGTTGAGTTCATGTGTTTACTTGGGTTGAAAAAGAACTCATTTTATAAAGTAGTCAGGGAATTTGAGATTGGAATATGAATATGGAGAATAATACAACTACCCAAAAACGGTTGAGGATTCTTAGCGAAGATGAAGTAAAGATCATTTATGACAGACCAGGTTTCTCATACGAAGATCGCTGTTCTTATTTTTCTCTTTCACAGCCAGAGAAAGAGCTGCTACACACATTGCGTTCTGTCAAATCTAAGGCTTATTTCGTTTTACAACTGGGTTATTTCAAAGCCAGACAACTATTTTTTACATTTGACCTCCATGAGGTAGAAGAGGATCTTCAATATATTCTGAAGGAACATTTCAACAACAGTCAAATTGATGACTTGAGTTCAATTGATAAGTCCACTAGGTTAAAACAACAACAATTGATTCTTAAATTATTTAACTACCACAGTTGCGGTGCCGAAGAACGGCGTAAGATGGAGGAAAAAGCTCAAAAGTCTGCGGCGTTTTGTGGTAAGCCGATTTACATCTTTCGAGAAATCATGAATTATTTGTCTGAAAACTGCATTGTTGTTCCTGGCTATAGTTTTATGCAAGATATGACAGGACAGGCAATAACCCATGAGCAAAACCGATTAATTTCATTGATGCAGGATCATCTAAAACAGAATGATATGGAATCCTTAGATCGATTACTTGAAGATTCTTCAGGGCTGTATGAAATAACACTACTGAAACACGAACCGAAAGACTTTAGCGCCACTGAAATAAAGCTTGAAATGAATCGTGGTAAACAAATACAGCATTTATATTACCTTGCTCAAGAACTGTTACCAAAGTTAGGTATTTCCAACGAAAGCATCAAGTACTATGCTTCATTAGTAAGTTACTACTCTGTCTACAAGCTCAAACGGCTGAATGTATGGATTGTTTATGTCTATTTGTTATGTTTTGTATCCCATCGTTATCAACGGATGCATGACAACCTGATCAATACCCTCATATATAGTGTAAGGGGGTATGCAGATGAAGCTAAATTAGCAGCAAAAGAACGAGTTTACGAGTGCTATACAGAGAGTAATCAAGACATCAAAAAAGCAGGGGAACTGCTTAAAATATTCACTGATGATCATATTCCTGCCAATACTCCCTTTAGGGATATTCAAGACCGTGCATTTACTATTTTGGAACGTCAGAAACTGGAATCCGTAGCCAAACAGATTACTACAAATATAAAATATGATGAAACTGCCTTCCAATGGGAACATATTGGTCAGCAGGCACGACGATTTAAACGTTATTTAAGACCTATATTTTTGCAGGTTGATTTCGTAGCTCCTTCACCAAATGATCCATTAATTAAAGCAGTGAATTTTATGAAAACTGCTTTTAATAAGAATAAAGCGTTAGGACAATATCACTCAGATGATTTGCCAAATGGTTTCATATCCGATGGTGTGAAGCGTTATATCTATGAACAAAAAACAATTTTAGCAGATCGATATGAATTTTTAGTCTATCGCCTCCTACGCAACCGTTTGGAAGCAGGAGATATTTTTTGTCGTGATAGTATCCGATTTCGCAGTTTTGAGGATGACCTGATCAATGATCGTCAATGGGAACAGAAAGAAATGTTGATCGCTGACACTGGTCTGACGATTTTCAACCAACCCATTCATAGTCATTTAGTGGAGCTTGAGAAGCGATTAGAAGATCGCATTACTAAAGTTAACCAGAGTATTTCATCTGGGAAAAATGAGCATCTTCAAATCAAAAAACGGGGTTCACATACCCGATGGACATTACCTTATACTCGTGACACAGAATCTATTAATCACTCATTCTACGATACATTAAAGCAAATAGACATTAGGAGTGTCTTGCATTTTGTTCAACAGCACTGTCAATTCCTTGACTCATTTGAGCACATCTTGGGACGTTATGCCAAACAGAATAAAGACAATCGAATTCTTGTCGCCTGTCTGATTGCTTGGGGAACCAACATGGGGTTAGGGAGAATGGGGGAAATTTCTGATATTAGCTATCCGTTACTGGCTGCCACATCTGATAACTTTATTCGTCTGGAGACTTTAAAAGAAGCGAATGATTGTATCAGTAATGCAATAGCCAAACTCCCAATCTTTAAACATTATGACATTGGGGAGACGATTCATTCTAGTAGTGACGGGCAGAAAGTTGAGACTCGAATCAATACCATTAATTCCCGTCATTCACCTAAATACTTTGGTCTTGGTAAAGGGATTGTTTCCTACACAATGGTAGCCAACCATATCCCTGTTAATGCTCGAATTATTGGGGCCAATGAGCATGAAAGTCATTATGTATTTGATATTTTATTTAACAACACAACTGATATTCAGCCTGATGTGCATTCCACGGATACACATGGAACCAATGAAGTGAATTTTGCTATCCTGAACTTTTTTGGTTATCAGTTTGCGCCTCGCTACAAGGATATTCACGATAAGGTCAACAAATCTCTTTACGGATTCAAACATCCAAGCCAATATGGAGATAACCTGATCAAGCCAGTTCGAAAGATTAATACGAATCTTATTATAGAGGAATGGGAAAATATTCAACGAATTATGTTATCCCTTGCAGTTAAAACAACCACACAAAGCATTATTATTGGTAAGCTAAGCGCTTATGCACGGAAGAACAAAACCAAACGTGCTTTATGGGAGTACGATAACATCATAAGAAGTCTATATTTTTTGGATTATATTGATTCTCCCCCTTTACGCCGGAATGTTCAAAAGGCATTAAATCGAGGGGAAAGTTATCATAAATTACGCAAAGCAGTATCCTTTGCCAATTTTGGAAAATTACGTTTCAAAAATGAAAATGATCAACATATTTGGGGCGAATGCAGTCGCTTACTCTCCAATTGCATTATTTATTACAATGCCAGTATTTTATCTAATATGTTGGCTTACAGAGAAACAAAGGCTCTAGATTCGGATGTTATGAAAAAAATATCCCCAGTTGCATGGCAACATATTAACTTCTATGGAAGATACGAGTTTAATATACAACAAGAGTCTGTTGATTTGGATGCAATTATTCAAGAATTAGCCCAATTAAACGTAATATCGGAAACAGAGTAAGCGATGTTTAAGGAGTACTTCCCTAATCTTTCAGTGAGGTACTCCTTATTCCACCTTTTCGGGGGGATGGGCAAAAACACCCAAAATGTTTTTATGGACAGTTGGCCAATTCCTTCCCAGTAAAATTGGTCACTTTTTGCATGTAAAACGAAATTGGTAGAATCATTTTTTGACATAATACACTCTCCATAAGTGGCGTCATTATTTTTTTAACTTTATTATACATAATAATGGAATCTAAGTATGAAAATATATATTATCAATCTAAAACAGTACGGTGGATATGCGTATTGTAAGTGTTAAACTTAAACAACTTATTGTAATCTTAACGTATCCTTATTGCAAATGGTGACAGCTTCGCTGGTACTCACCCTAATATTGCCGTCTATAGCAAAAATATTCATTTTAGTTACAACCCTTAGCGTACCTAAATCAAGGATTTGAATTCCAAAAAATGTCTTAACGTGGGTTTTATGTCATTTGGTTGGCGGGACCCCTGAACGAACAAAGTCTGGTCTTCAAGCAGCAAGATCAAGAGGAAAGAAAGGTGGGAGACCTACTAAGAAAGAAGATAAAGTGGAAATGGCTGTTAAGATGTATAAGAGTAAAGACTATACAATTAAGCAAATTACAGTGGCGACTGGTATCAGTAAGACCACGCTGTATAGGTATTTAGACAAGGCGCTATAGGGTTGCCTCAGTAAGTCGGTTGCAGAAATTACATTTTATGTAAATCATCTGACGGACTAGAGCAGCAACCCTGTGACTAGGCCATATTGAAAGTGTTGTATTTGAAAATGATAAAGCTAAATGTTTTTATGATAAATTCCCAGTAAATAAAGGTCATATGTTAATAGTACCGAAGAGACACTGTGAGGATTATTTTGGTTTAACTATTGAAGAAAAACTTTCAATAGATAAATTAGTATTGAGATGTCAACAGCGGTTCTATTTTCCCTAATTTCAGCGGTCCAAAATTCCCTATTACTAATTAACGGCCGGTTGTATGCCGGCTTTTTGCTTTTCACGAAGTCTAAATGATTGTCCTTTGATATTGAAAGTTGTGGAGTAATGCAACAATCTATCCAAAACCGCTGTTGCTAGGACGTCATCGCCAAATATTTTCCCCCACTCAATATACGATTTGTTAGAGGTTAAAATAATTGACCCTTTTTCATAACGTTTTGAAATGATACGAAAGAATAAATCTGCACTTAACTCATCAAACGGAAAGTATCCCATTTCATCAATTATGAGTACATCGCACCTACTTAACGATCGGACCAGGCGAGAAGTGGTTCCCCTTTGTTCTGCCTTGCGGCAGGAAGTAATGAAATCATCGGCCCGGGTGTAGTAAGCTGTGTATCCTTGACGAAGTGCTTCGATAGCGAAACCTATCGCCAAGTGGGTTTTACCAACACCTGGCGGTCCTAATAATAAGATATTTTCTCCATTCTCAATATAACGACCAGTTATTACTTCTTTTACACGCCGTTCGCTAACACTTGGTTGAAATGAGAAGTCAAAGTCTTCGATAGTCTTGTGAAACGGTAGCTTTGATTTCTTTATTCTAGTTTCTAGTGCTGCACCTTCTTTGTGTTCAATTTCATGTTGAAGAAGGGTGTTTAGAAATTCAGAATATGTTACATTATGTTTAGAGGCATCTTCTAGGATGCCATCTAATTGATTGGCTATGTAAACCAAGCCAACTTTCTTAAGACGTTCAGTTATAAGTTGTGCGTTCATTTGTGATCACCAGCTTTTAATTGTTCTTCATACACGTGAAGTGAACGTTGTTCCACTTCATGATTAGAGGGCTGAATGTGACGGGTCGCCAAACCGTTTTGTGTCACATCTGGCTCTTTTTTTATGTTCTTTATGTGGTTGATATCCGTTAATGATTTATTGATCCCAGAAATAATCGGATGAGTAGCGATGCACTCTAGATCAAAATAGATCTCTAAATGATGATCAAGAGTTTCCTTCACCTTTACTTCCATCCCTTTATAACGATAAGGAACCGAATAGTTTCGATCATTATAAGAAATCATGCTGCTTTCCGTTACGTAAGTAACCTTCCATTTACTTATTGGGAATAAGGGTCTCGTATTCCAATGTAATAAGTGTTTTTGTTCCTCTTCAAAACGCTGTAGAGGTGGCTCAAGCGTCGTTTGATTCGGTTTTTTATTGGCCACTTTGTCCAGCCATCCACTTAACATCTCATTCATCTCATGAAGTGTATTCTTTTGTTTTCTTTGCAGAAAATTCTTCTTAAGGTAACCAACCGCACTTTCTACTTTCCCTTTGGTTTGTGGTCTTGCTGGTTTACACGCTTTCGGAACAACTCCATAGTAAGCTAGGAATTCTTCGAACTTTCGATTAAAACGTATTTGTGTTGGACTATGTAAGGTGACTACCGTTTTCATATTGTCATAGAGTATGTGTTCAGGAACGCCGTTAAAATAGGCAAATGCATTCATGTGGCATTTCATTAGCTGCTCCATATTCATCGTATTTGTAATTTCCATGTATTTCATACGGGAGTAACCTAAAACGATGATAAATACATAAAGCTTTTGTTTCTTCCCATCAACCTCATGTTCTCCAATCTCTGCCCAGTCCATCTGTGCTTGCTTTCCAGGAGGTGTTTCAAAACGGATACTCGATTGTTTCTTTGGTTTCTGGCGATAAGGTCTGATGAAATCTCTTAAAATAGTCATCTTTCCTGGATAACCCATAGATTGAATTTCCTCAAGAAGCACTTCGCAGTTAGTGGTACCTTCCTTTAACCGTCTTAATAAATAGTCTTTATATGGATCTAAAAGGCTTGTTTTCAATTTACCGTGAGGTTGTTTTTTTTTCTTTGGTAACTCATTTTGATTTAAGTATTTTCGTATTGTTTTTGGATCAAAGCCTGTTAATTCTGCTATAGCAATCTGAGTCCAACCTTTTGAGTGATACTCTTTAATCATAAAAAATTCCCCATCCTTGATCATTATCTCTCTACACTCCAAGTTGTTTTTGAGATAATTATCCGTTATTATTGGGGAATTTCACACCGTTGTTATTAGGGATTTTACCACCGTTGTTTTCAGAGAAGTAAATCATTATTGGATTCAAGGTATAAACCGGAAGGTTACAACATTGGAGTGAATTGTGGGGAGACAGCAGGTCAAACGATTTTTCATTGTCACATACACTTAATACCAAGATACTTTAACGATATTAATGACCCCACAGGTGGTGTTAGAGGAGTGATTCCACAAAAAAGGATTTATAAATAATTATACATATTATTAGGAGGTTCCAATGCTAACAAATTTGTATTTGGTTAGACATGCCCATTCTACTTACACACCAGAGGAATTAAAAAGACCCTTATCAGAAAAAGGACTAAAAGATGCTTACAAAGTCAAAGAGTTACTAAGAGAAGAAAACATTGATCATGTTATCTCAAGTCCATATTTAAGGGCTATACAAACGGTTGAAGGAATAGCATTAACACTGGGCAGGGAGATTCAAATTGTAGATGAATTTAAAGAAAGAAAGCTAACGAAGGAAGATGTTAATGATTTTGAGCAAGCAATTAGAAAGGTTTGGGACAACCCTGATTTTTCTTGGGAAGGTGGAGAGTCAAACAAGAGTGCCCAACAAAGAGGAATTAAAGGCATTGAAATGGCTTTAGATAAATATGAAGGCAAAAATGTTGTTGTAGGAACACATGGAAATATTATGGTACTAATGATGAATTATTTTGATGAACAATACGATTTTGAATTCTGGAAGAAGCTTGCTATGCCAGATATATATAAACTTTCTTTCCAAAAAAAAACCTTAGTTAATTGTATAAGAATATGGAAAGATTCTAACTTAATTTAACTTGTGAAATCCTTATTAATAGTGAAGTATAAAGTTCTATTTCAAACGGTAGCTTGTTTAGTTGAACAAGTCAGTTAAAAAAAGTCGGTTCCTTAGCGTACAGGAATTCGACTTTTTTTAGTTAAAATTCGCTTAGCGTACAAAACTTCCGAAATGTTGGCTGTACCCCTATAATTCCCTCAACAACTTCGTTCTATTCATCTGATATTAAGCTAGTCCTGGCTTATATCGGCCGGACTAACTTAGAGCAAGAAAAAAATGCTAAGCCCGTCACATCAAAGGCTTAGCGTATATTTTGTTCATCCAGCCTAGTTATCCATTTTGATAAAACTTTAAGGTGCTCGCAGTCAAGCAACCGTTTTCCCAACGAAACTACACATTTTCAATAATAATCCTTTGTGCTGTTCTCAGGTTGCGTTTTACAGTTCTCAACACATTTTCTTCTTCTGCGTAAGCACCTACTTGCACACCGTCAACAATTACACGTTTAATAGCCATATTGCTTTTCAGATTAGTCGATTTTCTCTTCAAATTAAACGCGCGTGCTAACCCATTAACATGCCCTTGGGCAACCGCTTGCCGCCAATTCGGGTCTCTTAATTTTTGGGCATCGCTTGCATGATCAATAAATCCGTTCTCCGTTAATAAAGCGGGCATTCTGGTTTCTCGCAGTACATGGAAATCGGCCTTTTTTTTACCACGGTTATGCAAGTTATTTACTTTGACAATTTCTTCATGCATAATGTCCCGAATTAACGCTGTTCTCGATGAATCAGACAAACTGTTATGAATATAATCTTCATACCCATGAGCTGAACCGTTAAATGCATTAACGTGGATGGATAGAAAATAATCTGCACCCCAAGCATTCGCATCATCTGTACGTTCTTTCAAGCTGCGCGTAATATCTGCTGTTCTACTCATTTTAATTTGCAGGCCTTCATAATGGTTTTCCAAGAGATTCCGGATGCTATGGGAAATATTTAAGGTAATTTCTTTTTCCTGCATCCCATTGCCAATAGCTCCTGGGTCCACTCCCCCGTGACCAGGATCTAAATATAATTTAAACATTTTACACCACCTCGTACAAATACAATATGATCGAAGAGTAACGGAGGTATAGGAATTCGTCTGAGGTACATATAAAAATAGGTGATGATAGGCATTACATTTCATTGAATCAGATGATTTATTTTAAAGCTAAGAAATTTTCCAAATGCGAGACCATATGTATGAGCAGCAGGAATTAATGTTCCATATTTTTCGTGGGTCAGGCAAACTCTTTTCATCTAGACAGTAGGCTGATTGATTATTGATGCTTCTTTCTTAACAAAACACCTAAGTGATTCTCTGTGCATATACTGTATCATTACTACAGGATTATGATTAAATACAACTCAATCCATACATAAAATAATCAAGGAGAGGTTAATTTTGAAAATTCCAAAGACAGCCAAAGTTAGTATCCCCTTTCCATCCGTATGGGGGATTGATGCTTCTATTGCGGGGAGATCCATTATTAGAGGTATACTTACCATTGATTCCATTGTAGACAACAAAGTAGTAGGTACAGTTAATTTTCGTGGTATACCTATTCCGATTAATGGGTATTGGGACGAAAGCGCTAAACAAATAAGTTTCGATTCACCATATGCCTCCTTTTTTGGCAACTTGACAATATTTGATGAGACCGCTATAAGCATTCGGCATTTCGTTTTAAGTGGACGGTTTATAATGAAACCTCCCTCTTTGCTGGCTGGTGAATATGGAAATTGGATTGCTACAACCTTTACACCCCGTTTGGGACCTCCCATATATACTAATGTTTTACCACCTGCTGGTGCCTTTTCAGTCTCAAGTATGCTCTTGGGACAGCAATTGTTTTAATTAGACCATGACTTTATAAAAACAACCTTCGTTTGTGATTGACTAAGGTTGTTTTTTATAAAGTGTTCTCGGAAAATACAGCCTTGCTTTAAATCTGAGTTTAGCGTATATCTCCGTTAAAATGTACTCGGAACCCTTTGATGATCGTGCCTAGTTAGATAAACAAATATTGATACTTCCTTATAGAAATAGCCTGCTTGGTTAGGTACGTTGTTTCACAATCCCCGGAAATTTTTAATATAAGTAATGAATGCTTATTTTTTTCCTTCCGATAGCTTTCTATATAAAGAAGCTCTAGATACATTTGTAATTTCACAAATTTGATTTACAGTCATATTTCCTTCTTTATATAGCTTTACTGCATAATTCATTCCTGCGTGATTTTTATGATA
Source organism: Bacillus sp. GbtcB14 (assembly GCF_019091205.1). Lineage (NCBI taxonomy): Bacteria > Bacillati > Bacillota > Bacilli > Caryophanales > Bacillaceae > Bacillus > Bacillus sp. GbtcB14. The sequence continues at coordinate 2,683 of NZ_JAGXJT010000024.1, read as the reverse complement.
TTTCTTTAACCGTCCTTTAAACTTCCCTTCTTTCTTTGCGAGCTCAATTCCTTCACGCTGACGCATACGAATAAGGTCTCGCTCTAATTGGTTAACACCAGCCATTACCGTAATTAAGAATTGGCTATATGGATTATCTTCTGATAAATCTAGCCATGTATCCTTAAGTGATTTTAAGCTTCCCTTTTTATTTCGTATTAAATCAATCAATTCAAATAAATCTTGCGTACTTCGAGTGATCCGAGTTAAATCTGTAACATAAATAATGTCACCTTCCTGTAAATCCTCTAACATTTTTTGAAGTTGTTCACGATCTTTTGTGGCTCCTGAAGTTTTTTCTTCATAAATAATATCCATTCCAATTTCGTTCAATTGCCGAAATTGTCTTGAAGGATTTTGGCTAGTCGAACTGACGCGTACATAACGGGGTGGCGTCAGGAAAATGCGGATTTACAACGATAAGGAATTTCCAATATAAAAAGCCTGATTTCCCATCACCTAAATTGAGAAATTAGGCTCTTTTTTCGTTACTCCATAAACAGCATTCTATTACTGAATATGTAATTTACTTCGGGATAACAGGGACCCAGAGTTCGTGTCTTGGTTTATGCTTCGGACCGTAATAACATTCTATACACGGTAAATTTGCAAGTTCATACTCGGAGGTAGGGACCCACTCGGAATATAAACGTTTCCATGCATCCACTATGTTCGGAAAAACTGCCCATGTACTTGCGGGAATAATAAGCGTCTCCATATTTTCTGGGGATTCCCCATCGTATCTTACGCCCATGAAATAGGAAAATTGTTCATCTGTGATGGCAGCTTCTTTTCCGCAAACCCCCAGAAGGCTTTCAAGCGTGCATTTTGGATTTTCCCATGACATATCTACTAGTTCTTGCATAAATCCATCTTTTTTCGCAGTGTTCCAAAGCGTAGGGATTGTTTTAAATGCTCTGCTTGTTTTTACTGGCTTGCTTTTTCCGACAATTCTTAATTCAAAATCAAGGTTTTCAATTCTGTAGTCCATCTCGGTATCTCCTTTAATAGAAATTTGAAAGGAAATTTTGGGAAAGGCTTTTAACTGTACCCCTCTATTACGAGCATTGGAAGGGGTTACCCCATGCATTTTTTGAAAAGCACGTGAGAAAGTATCAGAAGAAATATAACCATATTTAATTGCCACATCGATGATCCGAATATCACTTTTTTGAATTTCAAATGCTGCAAGTGTTAACCGTCTTCGTCTAATATATTCTGATAGCGATACACCTGAGATTGAAGAGAACATTCTTGAAAAATGAAACTCAGAACAGTTAGCTGCTTTTGCAATCTCTTTGTAGTCTATTTCTTCATCCAGGCTATTTTCAATGTAGTTTAACGCATTGTTCATTCTTTCTAGCCAATCCATAAGTTTACTCCCTTTCAATATTTACTTTAAAACAAAATAGATAATAATTACCGACATTTCATGCCTAAAAATGTTGGTGAAAAAATACACCTTTTGATAGAATCAGGAAAAACTATTTGTTTCTTTCCGATAGATTTCTATATAATGAAGCCCTAGATACATTAGTAATTTCACAAATTTGATTTACAGTCATGCCGCCTTCTTTATATAGTTTTACTGCATAATTCATCCCTGCGTGATTTTTATGATACTTCTTTAAACGCCCCTTAAACTTTCCTTCTTTCTTTGCTAACTCAATCCCTTCACGTTGACGCATACGGATAAGGTCGCGCTCTAATTGGTTCACACCAGCCATTACTGTAATTAAGAATTGGCTGTATGGATTATCCTCTGATAAATTTAGCCATGTATCCTTGAGTGATTTTAAGCTTGCCTTTTTCCTTCGTATTAAATCAATCAATTCAAATAAATCCTGCGTACTCCGAGTGATCCGAGTTAAGTCTGTAACATAAATAATGTCGCCTTCCTGTAAATCCTGCAACATTTTTTGAAGTTGCCCGCGATTCTTTGTTGCACCAGAAACTTTTTCTTCAAAAATAATATCCATCCCGATTTCGTTTAATTGCTGAAATTGCCTTGAAGGATTTTGGTTAGTCGAACTGACACGTATATAACCAATTTTCCGCAAAATATCACCTCATTTTTGAGATAAGTCTTATGAGACACTCTTAACTATGATTTTATCAGTCTACTATAATTGTATCAATAGAGTACACTCTATTGATTTATAATTGAACTAATTAACTGAACAATTACAGAAATGAGATGATACTGTATGAAAGTTGCGAGAGGTAGAGAATTGCTTACATCGGAACAGCGACAGGTCCTTATGCAAATTCCTGAAGACGAGTGGGTGCTAGGAACCTACTACACTTTTTCCAAACGGGATTTAGAAATTATCAATAAGCGAAGGAGAGAAGAAAACCGTTTAGGGTTCGCCGTTCAATTAGCTGTTCTTCGATATCCCGGTTGGCCATACACTCATATCAAAAACATCCCGGATTCAGTCATACATTATATATCAAAACAAATCGGTGCTAGTCCATCCTCGCTAAAGCTTTATCCTCAAAGAGACAATACACTTTGGGATCATTTGAAAGAAATTCGAATTGAATATAAACTAGTAACTTTTACTCTGAAAGAATATAGAATGACATTTAAGCACCTACATCAATTGGCTTTGGAAAATGGTGATGCCATTCATCTACTACA
>NZ_JAGXJT010000238.1:0-249 GCF_019091205.1 Bacillus sp. GbtcB14 | reverse complement strand
TAGAAATTTTATAATTTCTGATTTTACTTCGAGCAACAAACCCTTTCAAATTTTTAGCTTTCTGGTCGGGATAGTTGGATCGATCTAGATCTCTTCTAACTCTTCCACAGGTCCAACATTGCTGCTTGGGTCCCCAAGTCAAGGATCCACATCTTCATCCTCGCCTTGGGAAGTTTCCTACTTGGGAATGTTTATTCCCTTGTCTGGGCTCTGGCTGGAGGATATTTTCTTCTTAGCCTTGGCCACTGC
>NZ_JAGXJT010000237.1:0-249 GCF_019091205.1 Bacillus sp. GbtcB14 | reverse complement strand
AAACTCAACCAAACTTTCCAGACCTGCTAATTAGACCCTAATAAACATTTTCTAAGTGATAAAACAAAGCTTCATGCATAAAATCAAAATCCACCATTAAAGCTCCAAGCTTTGAGTTCAAAACTCAAACTTGGTTAAACAACACTAACTTGCATTCAAATCAATCCCAACCTACTTAAACATGCATAAAATCACCTCTGAAAACTACAGCAAACATCACAAAACAGCAGCAACAGATTTCAACAATTT
>NZ_JAGXJT010000236.1:0-249 GCF_019091205.1 Bacillus sp. GbtcB14 | reverse complement strand
TAACTTGAGAAAATAAATAAACAAAGAAAACTGCTAGTATGCTAAACCATGGTGATGGGTCCACGAGTAAAATAAGAAAGCATTTTGTCAAGTTGTGTTGGAATATATAATGGACATCCATTTATGTGCCAAAGCGAAAATGAAAGAACTATTTCTGAATGAATATATGGATATTCACTAGTGAATTGGCTAATTATGTAATTATATGCTTCAATAAAGCTTTTCACAACGTCGTTGGCTTGTCAAGAA
>NZ_JAGXJT010000235.1:0-249 GCF_019091205.1 Bacillus sp. GbtcB14 | reverse complement strand
TCTTTGTCTTTCACTACAACCTTGGGATCCACCCACCAAAAATTGGGCCCTTCATAGGAGCCCCACTCAAGATGCACACTATAGTTGTCAGCAAAAGACCGCAATGCCGTTTGTAGATTGTAGAACATAGCATTGGAAGAACGAATGAAGATGACCATGACAACAATATGGGAGGTGGAGGCATCAAATGCGAGTTGAAGAAAGCTCTTCAGTTGTACCATAGACCAAATCATTTGGTTCCATTTTCCA
>NZ_JAGXJT010000234.1:0-249 GCF_019091205.1 Bacillus sp. GbtcB14 | reverse complement strand
TTTTCAACGTTATGTCCTGGGTCAACTATATTTAAACCGAGCATCATCGCATCATGAACAACATGATAATACATGTCACCTGTTACATATACATCCCCTCCTTTAAATTTAGCTTGATTGATGTATTTGTTACCACCACCACCAAGTACAGCTACTTTGCGCACTTTATCATCTAACTTCCCAACAACTCGTGCCCCCTTTACATCTGATGATTGCTTTACATGTTCTGCAAACTGCCCAAGTGTCATT
>NZ_JAGXJT010000233.1:0-250 GCF_019091205.1 Bacillus sp. GbtcB14 | reverse complement strand
CATTCAAATAAGTGTATGCCGCACCCTTTTCCTCCGCCATCTTGATGACACGTTCCACAGCTTGCCGGTGTCCGGAAATCACATGCTGCTGTTCTGAATTCATGCAGGCTACACCTGCCGGAAAGTCTTCCGTCGACACTTTCGAACATATTTCTTGCAAGGTTTGAAGAGAGAGGTGAGTCACGGCGGCCATCGCCCCCTGCTGCTGAGGATCCGCATTTTGCATAAGAATTCCCCGCTCCCTTACAAG
>NZ_JAGXJT010000232.1:0-250 GCF_019091205.1 Bacillus sp. GbtcB14 | reverse complement strand
ATGGGTAATACCTATTAAGAGTGCACCCTTATTTATATATATACATATATTTAGATGTAGGAGCTTAAATTTTAAAAATTAAAGTTAAATTAAATATATGTTACCAATATAAATTATAAGGCAAGTCTACAATGCATTTAAAAGGGTGTTTAGATAAATCTTCTTTCTGTTTCACTATATAAGAGAGTTTTTTAATCTAATTTTTTTTTTATGATTATATATGTTATAACTGTTTAAGATCACTTGTAAA
>NZ_JAGXJT010000231.1:0-250 GCF_019091205.1 Bacillus sp. GbtcB14 | reverse complement strand
AAACGTCCCGGAGGATGCAGATAAGTTAAGGAAGTTAGTTAATGATGATGGTACACTAAATACAATTAGAGTAATAGAAAAGATTAAGAGTAGTATATCAATAATTCCACAATACAAAAAAGCAGAAATTCATAGAAGACAAGAAGCAACAACTTTAGAGCTCTCATCTTATGATTGGGTTTTTGATATTGTACCAGCTTTTATTACTTCAGAGAATGCTTATGGAAACAGTTATTATATTATACCAGAT
>NZ_JAGXJT010000230.1:0-251 GCF_019091205.1 Bacillus sp. GbtcB14 | reverse complement strand
TCACACATGTCTCAATAATTCCAAGACTAGATAAATCTTAAAGATATCTGCCTATCATCATGCATGCAAAATGTGGTAGCCTCAAAACAAACTTAATCACATAAGTCCTCTATCTAGGACTAATTGGGATTTAAAACCGTAGCTGAACAACTTCAGATGTTTAAGCATGAACCACAAGAGTCTTCAGTCCTCCACTTCAACACTTGCAATCTCTTGCAATGCTTCTCAAATAGCTCCAAAGGAATCACCTT
>NZ_JAGXJT010000229.1:0-251 GCF_019091205.1 Bacillus sp. GbtcB14 | reverse complement strand
TAGTTCATTATCAAAGGTTAAATTGGACCGGTATGTTGAGATGCTATCAGAGAACTATCATTTTTTAAAGTGGCCACAAATGTTTTCTTGCTGTTCAACCCATGAGTCGTTTTCAAACAAAATTATTTTGATATATAATATATATGTATTAAAATCAATGTAGGCCAAGTGGGAGAATGTTAGTCTTTTATTTGGGCTTACATTATATTTTATTGGGGTTATTAAAACTTGGGTTGATTGGATAGTTCTTT
>NZ_JAGXJT010000023.1:0-20397 GCF_019091205.1 Bacillus sp. GbtcB14 | reverse complement strand
ATAGTCCAGGCAAAGGAAAACGCGGCTATCCTTAGAGAAATTAGCAGCTGCATGTCCAATTGCTGCATCTAAGAACCAAATTTCTCCTTTTCTGATACGGAATACTGCTTCCTCATCTGAATGGAAAGCCATTTTATTATCTTCTAAAGCTAAGAAGACACGGAAACGTTGCTTTGTACTATGAGAGAATTCAACGAAATCTCTATGTGGGATAACCATTGCATCCACTAAATTCCGTGTACGAACCATTTTTAAATTATCAAAAGTGAAGTATTCTTCAAGAAGTGAGTTAATGTAAGGTAACTGCTTACCATACTCTGTTTGTTGTGCTGCATGATCAAAATCACGATACATTGTATCATTTTTATCATTTGAAGCATTCCATAAAGAGTTGTTCATCCAATAACCTGAACTAAATTCATCATACTCTTCTGGAATAACTGGAAAACTCGCGATTGTAGCTAAATCTTTCTTTAATAATTCCTCGTTTAAGTTTAATTTACCAATGATATAAGATGCCATATTCACTATTCTCCCCTTTAATTATAATGTGAACATTACTAAATCGCAATACAAGTGACCGAATCATCTGATTATGTATTATTTTCAGAATAAAAATCGGAAGATTATTTACATAGACCAATAATATATAGATTATTGGCAACTGATTATTCTTAATCTTTTTGAGATATTCCTGAAATCAAATATATACAATTCATATTGAGAAGCATGGTCACAATACCTACATTTTATATTTTTGTCTGTTTCACAAATATGCGGTACATTTAGATTTTGAATCACTTTTAATACATGTTCTTTGCAAACAAACAAAAGATCACCTTATTTCCATAAAATGATAATTGATTTTTGTAGTTTTTATTTTACCTAGTAAAAGATATTTTAAAACAATTCCTGGTTCGCGCGAATTTACAGAAAATTGAATATTGAAACTACAGATTGATTATAGGGAAAAAATAACAACAGGTCTATACGCGTTTTGCCGAAAATTCCGAATATAAAGAATTGAATTAACATTAAACTTCTATAGAATGCTATAGTGATGCGGTTTCGTAAGAAAAAACTGAAAATTTTGTAAAAAAATGAGAAATATTTATATTATTTATATAACTAATTATTTGGTGTAATACTCTAATTTTGTATCTTAGAAGTGGTATTCTGCCTTCCTTTCTACAAGTTCGAATTATAGTTTCAATTTATTACAGAAAAATAAAAGCCCAATTATTGATATTATCCCCTTTAGGTAGACAGTGTGAAAAAGACCATGTATACACATGGATGTTACACTATTACGTGGAGGGGATTTTTCATGGCGAAAAAAGGTACAACATTTAATACATACTCAAATGAGATAAAGTTATCAGCTGTTCAAAGTTATTTAAACGGTGAGGGAAGCTACGATATGATAGCGAAAAAATATCAGATTAGAAGCTCTACACAACTTAAAAATTGGGTGAAAAAATATAAAGAACGTGGTGAAATTACAGATACTCGCGGGGAAAATAATAAAACGAAAGGTATACCGAACCCTTTAAAAGGCAAACGGATCCATTTTAAAACTGTTGAAGAAGAGCGTGATTACTATAAGGCTCAGGTTGAATATTTAAAAAAGCAGTATCCAAATCTGTAAATGGGGGCGTACTAAAATATAAAGAACGATATCATATCATTGAATTACTAAAGAGAAAATATCCTGTTATATGGCTTACTAAATTTGCGGGTGTACATCGCTCAAGTTACTATAAGTGGGTTCATACAAAAAGTATGAACAACATGCGACTAGAATCCGATAAACGATTAAAAAAGGTAATTCAATCTATTCACGTAAAGCACAAAGAATATGGATATCCACGTATGAAAATCGCTTTAGAAGAAGAGGGATATTTTATAAATCACAAAAAGGTATATCGATTAATGAGTGAGCTTAACATTCAGTCTATTATTCGAAAGAAGCGTCGCTTCTTTAAAGGGAATTATTCTAATACTTTTCCAAATGTTTTAAACCGTGAATTCAAAGATCGCCAACAAAATGAAGCGCTTGTTACAGACATTACCTACCTACGATTTCAAGAGGGCTTCCGCTATCTTTCTGTTGTACAAGATATTTATAATAACGAAGTTGTTTCTTGGAAAATTTCCAAGCGTAATGATAATGAACTTGTATTAGATACAATTGAAATGTTGGCACAAAAAAGAGATGTGCGTGGAACCATTCTCCATTCAGATCAGGGGTTCCAGTACACATCTCATGCCTACAACAAACGACTTTTAGATTTAGGTATCATTGGCAGCCACTCTCGCAAAGGAAACTGCCATGATAATGCCTGTATCGAGTCATTTTTCTCCCATTTTAAATCGGAGATGTTGTATTTGAATCATTTTAAAACAGAAGCGGATTTAATACAAGCAATTGAAGAATATATTTACTTTTATAACTATAAACGTTTCCAAAAACGACTCAACCATCGAGCTCCGATAGAATATCGAATCTCGATGGCTGCTTAGTCTTTTTAATGCTGTCTACTTGACAGGGATAAGACCATTATATATAAAATATAATTGGGCTTTTAAAAGGTACTAAAAAATATATGATTTCTTTACAATGAATTAATGACTACTTTTACGATATCTATAAATTGTCCTGACCCTAATATAAAGCCAATTGCAAGTAACCCGCAAAGTGTCTTTAGGGAGAACTCGACAGCATCTACATTAGGCTTAGTTAAATTAATAAGTCCGCCTATTCCCATAAACAGTGTAATCAACCCAAGTATAAACTTTGTAATAGGATTTACTCCAGGTATTTCATTTCCTACAAATAGCTGAAAGCAGTAGTACATGCTCCAAATAAAAAATACTATTGTTGGAATTGTGGCTAGAATTTGAATACATCTGTCTTTTAAACTAATTTCAGTCATAAGTATCCTCCTTGAATCCTATATTTATACGTTTCTAATAGTTCTTCGGTAAATATCATAACTATTTTTAAAAATCTGCTTTCTTCTCATTTTTTTTATCGATTTCTTTAATTGCGTTTTCATTTTCTTTAATTAATTCATCAAAGTGTTCTTCCTTATTCTCTTCTATATACTTCATAAGTTTTTTAAATTCCATTAAAATCTCCTCTTGCCTTTGTAATATAGAAAGCACCTATTGAATAGGTACTCTCTAAATATATCTATTATTTATATATCACGCTATAAGAAATGTTTCGTTAGCCATTTCTTTAAGTATTTTTGCAAAGAGGTGATTAGTCTCCTCGGATAGCAACTCCTCTGTTTCTAGCAATCGAGAGAGCCTACTTATAAACTCTGTAGTATATAGGATCTTCGTATTTTCTAATTCATCCGGATTAAATAATTGTTCATTCTTCATAGAATGAATGAACAGCTGTACAAGCATCTTTTTATGTTGTGCTTCTGCCTTTTCATGGTACATCGTCATACCTAACCATTGACGTATAATGCGTTCAGCATCTCTTGCTTCTGTTATATCAAATCTAGATACAACAAAGGTTAGTTTGTTCCATGTAAGCTTTGTAGAATCATTAGAATAATTTGAAGGGAAAAAGAAAAAACTCTGCTGCGTAACTTTCTGTCGTTCCTTCATCCAACGAAATATCTCCTGCTTCCCTAAATGAACATCAATTTCCACGAAAAACACAGGGAATGGAGACGTCGTTTTTTCTTCATTTATTGTACAATCAGGTTTGAACACCAATTCACCAAGACATGCGTGATGTATTGGCTCCAATTCATCTCGATATACGCGAATACCATCTGTGTCATACCAGCCTTGTAGTACTGCCTCAATTTCTTCTTCAGATATAAGACTCGTATTCATTTCTTGTTGAATATAAAGTAGATACTCTAAAAGCATTCTTCTACCTTCTACTGTTAGTCCTCCTGGTGCATAGTCTCCCTTTTCTGTACGATCAAACATAATATAATCATATTCAACATGATTACATATGGAAAACAAGTCTGAATCCCTTTTATTTTCGTTTCTAAGGAGCGTTTGCAGGCTTCGTCTATTCATTACATTCCGATACCGAATATCGTTTCTAATCGAACGTAAGAAGCTTTTCCAGGATTGTAGATAAGCATAGTCCGTATACCCCTCACTTATTAGCTGGGTCAACATTTTATCCTCACCATTCATCATTAGGCAAGTCCAACATCCACTACGTGAGTTTGCAGCTCCACAAGCATTTCCCTGCTGCTTCCCACCTGTTTTTATGCCACATTCAAACATAGCTTGTCCATACTGTATGCTCATTTCTTCCACATCCACACCAAAAGGCAGTATCCCTCTATCTAAAAGTAACATCCATACTTCATCACCGGTTAAAAATTTAACTGGATTAAAGCAGAGGATATTCTTCATATCATTATGACGTGAAAATAAGGAATCATTACTTATCTCATGCTTTTGAATACTATGTCTTCTTCGAGCGCTCTCTTCATTACGAACGGCCAGCATAAGTACACCATCATATTCATCAAAGCATTCTACTGCAGTAGTAGTTTGAGAAGCTATTAAGATTTCTTTCATCTTTCGCTGCATCGGTTTGACCTTGAGAGAGTCAGTACACCATCTCAATCTACTGTTTCCGCTCGGTGGTAAAACGCCTCTGCCTATTACCTTATACCAATATGATTCTTTCATAAGTGGTTTCACACCATGAACGACAAATGGTAGGTTTTGCTCATTTGCATTCTCCTGGATCTTTTGTAATGTCCTTGAGATATAAGCCGTCATAGCAGGTGTTTCTACTCCAACTTCGGAAGTTAAGATATGAATTGGATTTGTACGTTGCTCTAGTGGTAGCTCAGCAATTGCATCCCATAGTAACGTCAACATGGCAGAACTATCTTTCCCCCCACTGTAACCTACAAAACAACAATCGCGAGATAAATAGACTTTTTTCATTTCCTCTTTAATTTCTTTATATATATCCATCATTATATTGTTATCCCCATAGCAAAGTATCATTTCATACTACTATGGAGCATGCCTCCTCTGTTTTTAGATAGAAAAAGAGAGTCCCTATTTAATAGGCACTCTCTTTTGTGTATATCCTCTATTTTTAATCAACTGTGATTTCATGTATATTCAACTTGTTTAACTTTTCCATATAAAAGCTCATTACTTTTTGAGCATGTTGTATAGCGATTAATCCATCTTGAACAGTAAGTGCTTCAAAATACGGATAACGAATGTCTGTAGCATAACCATTTAGCTGCACGCACTGTTCTAAAATCAATGAGAACTCCTCATCTAATTTCCGACACAATTTGTGCAGCATTAAAAGGTTATGAGTTTTAGGGACTGGTCTACCGTTTAGTGCAAGAAACCCTTTTAGAAGTTTTTCCACACATTGTTGACTATGATAACAAATAATTGCAGTAGGGAAAGGTTTCATGTGAGTTAAGTAACCAGCAGAATCTAAATCAGATTTTGCAATAAATACCCACTCTTTTAGATCCTCAGTATTTATTGTCGATAGGTAAGTCTTTGAAGCTATCTCCAACTTTTCCCCCGATCCGCACGGTACGTGCCACTTTCACGGCATACCGCGGTCCATCTATATTGTAGTTTTCTTTTCATCAAAATAATGATAAGTTCTAAGCGAACAACGCTAGTTATTCATGTTTCATTTCCACTTCATTTTGTGATTAAATACAGATTTCCTCGTTTTTGACTAATTTTCGCAATTTATTGAGTTTGCCTAACTGTTCCTCATTGAATTTGTGTTCATTGAGTAGTTGGTTTATGGTTTCTATCTTGGTTGCGTGTATTAGTCTATGGACACTTGGTTTGATGATGGTAAGGTTCTTGTAGCTGTCGTCCTTTGTTTCACTCCATAATCGCTTATGGTGACAATGAATGTCCCAAGGTAAGAGTTTCTCACCTGTTACACTGCATTTGCCTTTTTGTGCGACATAAAGAGAAATTCGGTTGTCATTGTATTCTACGGTTGCCCGTTCATTTATAACTGGATTTTCTCTTAACCATTTCAGTTCCGCTTCGGTTATGTCTGCCAAGTTTTTATGTATCAGGGCTCGTCCTTCTGCGGTGTACTTGTTAATGACTTGCTTTTTCATCATCGGGTTTTTGTGTTGAATATAGGAGATTGGTAGGATGGGACGTTTCATGAGAAATCTCATCATTTTTGACTTTAGATATGGTTTAATACCTTTGTCTTTTCCTTTATATTCTCCTATATTCGTGTATCCATTTGTATTGCTTTTACCTCCAGTTGTTGACTTAGGGAATCTGTTATACATTATGTGGTCAAGATTATGGTTCATTTTACTGAAATCCTGGGAGGCATGCGTAGCTATTTTATAATAGTTGTGCTTACCAATGACCATGCTGTTGTATATGCTGATTCTCTTAATTGTTTCATTAGAGTTTGGGGTTTTCTGTATTCTTCTCACTTGTTTTGCTAAATCTTGTTTTGTTTTTTCCAGTGCTTTTGGGGAAACGTGTGTTACTGCAATGTATCGTGTGTCACCGTTCTTCTTTTTACCTTTCTTTACAGCTTTGAGGGTGAAACCTAAGAATTCACTTTGTTGCTTTTTCAGATTGGTTACTTTAGACTTTTCGGCTGAGATAGGCAGTTTTAGACGTTCTTCTAACCACATTTGAGTCGCTTTGAAAATTTTCTCCGCATTACTACGTGTGTTTGTGAAGATTTTAAAGTCATCTGCGTACCTTACGATGTACATTGGTTTCATCTTGGAAGTTTTGGTGAGTTGTGTCGTTACAACGTCATTGCACCAAATTCCCCTCATGCATCTCGGTTTTACCTTTTTAGCTTTGAATGTCTCCCATTGTCTACTTATCCACCAGTCGAATTCATTAAGATTGACGTTGGCAAGTATAGGACTAAGAATCCCGCCTTGTGGGGTGCCCTTGGTCGGGAACATTGTTGTGCCATCAGGCATTTGCACTGGGGCTTTCAGTATTTTTCGGATAATGACCAGAAGTTGTTTGTCACGGATACCCAATGTCCATAATTGACGCATGAGCTTGACGTGATTTACCTCGTCAAAAAAACCTTTAATGTCTACGTCTACTACATATGTAAGGTTTTGTTTATTTACTCGCACTGATGCATCTGCTAGGGCATGTTCAGCACTTCTGTTTGGGCGAAAACCATAACTTCGGTTACTGAAGTGCGCTTCGCAGATTGGCTCCATGACTTGTAAGATGCACTGTTGGATTATCCTATCCCACATAGCCGGTATTCCCAGGGGTCTGGTTTGTCCGTTGGGCTTCGAAATTTCTTTACGTCTTACTTTCTGCGGTTGGTAGTTTTGAAAGCGTCTTTTAACTTCATTCAAGAAATAGCTTTGTTCCATTCCCTCAATATTCTTTATATTTACATTATCACAAGCTGCAGTTCTACTTCCTTTATTCCCCTTAATATTGCGGTAGGCGAGAAGTATATTTTCGTCTGATATAATGATAGACATTAGGTTTTTGAAAGAATTTCCCTTTGTTGCTTTTTGGTATAGGTTATCTAGGACAGGTTGAATACCGTAGTATTCGTTGTGTCTTAGTTTATTCCCCTTTGGCGCGGACTTAGAATTGCCATTCATGGTCTATCACCTACTCTCAAATTGATTTTTGGTGACCTTTTGAGTCTTACCAGAATCCATGCAAGATTAGATGAAATTTCAGTTCCTACTATATAGACTTGTGGCTGTTCCTCCAGTTCCATTACAGAACCTTCAACGGTCGTGCCACTACTCTCACCACTATTAAGAATACTTCCCTTGGTTGTCCATTTCGTATTCAACTGTATCCGCCGATAGAGATTACTCTCAACGTTGGTGGCTTTCGACGTTCCATTCAGACTATCATTGTTTTAAAGGTCATTTTGACCTCCGATTTAGGTGCTTGCTATACCCCGTGTCTAGCTCCGTTGCCTATAACAACGTTAGGATTGTTAATTATGAGATATCCCCAATCCATTAGACAAGTCTTGTTTTCAGACTCCGAATCATTTCTGATCCGTGTCCTTTTCGAGGCGTACATTCGCAAGTTCGTCAATGGTTTACCACATTCTCACCATGTCGGTTGACAGCATACGGTACTTGGTTAGTTCCAACCGGTTTATTACTCCTGTTGGCTTTCGGTTATACAGTTGTGCACTACGAACCGTGACCGTATATTTTACCCTGCTCTCCACATCACGCTATGCCTAGTGTATGCAGTTGGGAATCTCACTGGGGTAGTTTCGGGGCGTTACTCCTTCATTCCTACCACTTATCTGAACAGTTATCCTGTTCTTTATTGCTTTGATTGTTTTTCCAATTAAGAACAGTCCTCGTTGTCGCTTATACTTCCGTATTGCTTACTCGAGAACGTCTCGCACCTCATATAGGACCTTCCCTTCTAGTGCAATTTTGTGCTCCATGGTTACATTGCGATTAGCACGTTCTTGAAACTCTTCTGGTCCATACACTAAAATATCAACTGGTGTTTCCATTATATCGTAAATACCCCAATTAATACGGTTAATGACTTCCCTTTTTCTTGCTCCTACACCATCCACAACAATACAAAGATCAAAATCGCTATCTTCATTTGGTGTGCCATAAGCATGAGAGCCAAAAAGGATTATTTTTTGGACAGAAGACACGGTTTCACAAATTTTTTGTACTAATAGGTTTAATTCCCTTTGTACTTCTTCGTTAATCCGAATCACCTCTTGGATAATTGAATTATATTGACGTTTGATTATATTATACATACATTTCACTTCTCCCTGCTATTACATATTTATTTTTATATTTTTCTCTTGTTTCCCAACGTTCTGCAATGCTTGGTAACATTCGTATATCTGCTTGAAATCTTGTAAAAATCCATCGTCAGAGATACTATGAAATCCTTTAAAGTTCTTTCTACACCAATATAAAATGCTAGATTCATCCTTCGCTAAAAAAGAATCCGGATTGAAATGAATCAAAGCCTCTGCTAAACAAGCCAGAAGCAATGGTATCATTTCGGAATCTTGCTTTGATAAATCAAGTACAGATACAACGGTATACTGTTTATATTGGTAGTATTGCAGAACACCATTACACAGGTTTGTTGGTGTTAAACTGTGTTGTAATTGAGTGGAATCTAATTGATACACTCTCATCTTGTCCCCTCCTATATCATTACCCCTCAATTGGTGCAGCTTTCATAAAAGCCTTTTGAGCTTGGAAAATGATATAGTGATTCGATACGGTACCTTCATCAAAGAGTTCGTTAACGAATTGAGCAACAGTCATGGCAGCGAACTTATTGGTAATAACGCGCTGTGGTTCTGAAGCAGCTAATTCGGAACAACTTAATTGACTTGGAGCCGTTTCTTTCTTCGTAAAAGCATCCGGAAATAAATCACCAAGCGGTGAAAGAATGACCTCGCCATTCAATTTAACTCCACATACTGCTTGTCCGTTATAACCACTATTTTTATAATCAGCTATTTGTTGAGGTGTCCAATGTCTTTTATTTACTTCTCTCCAATTATCAGGAACTGTTACAGCTGTATTCCCTACATCAATGTAAAGAAGATTATCTGATTGATGGAAGAATTGATGAAAGACCTCGCGAGAAAACATATTATCTACTGCCCCAATTACAATTGGCAGATACAAGTAGTCGTCTTTATGTTGTTTTTTAATAAATCATATTTGTTACCAAACAACTGCTGCATTGTTTCTATGTCTTCTATATACTGCGACGTAAAGGAAGAGATAGGAACGTTATAGCCAGCTTTATATCGACGAGCCAGTACTTCTGCTTTGTATTTACCAACATCAGGTCGAATAAAGAGTTGATTTCCAAGGTTTTTTTCTTCAACCGTGTCTGGATCTGCAACTACAATTTCGCCATCCAATTGAAAAATACTCATCATTTGAGCAATATGTTGTAAAATTAATCCTCCGTTTCCTCCAGCACCTACTAATACAATATGTGGTACAATCTTCTTTCCTTCTGCAATATCAATAACAATACTCATTTTTATAGCCCCCTATTTTCTTTTGATAGTGTATTCTCTAAATTTCGTAGAAATGGAATCGATAAATTTGTAAGCCTATGCACGGTATACAAGTCAAATGAATGCATCACTAGTATCGATGCAGCATAAATAACTCCTTCCTCTTGCACAATGCCTACAACATATTGAAGTAAATTCAACTGCACAACAAGCGTGTCTATATATTCTTGATGTGTATCTAAATCAATATGAGTATTCTTCCTCTGTCCTTCTAATGCTTCATATATGTGATTCATCTCTAACTTGCACATAAATTGAAATAGCTTATAGTCATCATGCGATTCCTCTATTGCTTGTTTATTCTTTGTAAGAACTAACATGTAGTGCTTTATCTTTGTAAACATTGAAACGTGAATTGTTTTTAATGTTGTCATAATAAAGAAAGAGACATAAAAATATGTCTCTTTTACGCCCCCTTGTGTGTTTATTTTAAAAGTGTGATCCTACTTAAATCGTAATCTTGGCTTATCCCTTTCGTTGCATACTCTCCTGCAAATATAAAGTTAGGATTAATAGAATAAAATTTTCCATCTATACAAGTCCGTACTCGTAGTTCAGGGAAAACATCCTCTATTCTGCCAACAATTGCATAAAGAATAGGAGCACGTTCACTTTGATCATCTAAATCACTTGGTTCAGCAGAGAAACGATGATGACTGTGTATCTCCATAACTTTCATAGCGATAGACTGCATCTCTATATTCGTTTCTGGGATTACAATTTCAGTTGCTACCTGCTGAGGTGGAAAATCCATAAAATAACCACGCTCTTTATTGAAATAGATATCAGCATGCAATTCGCAATCACATTTACGAGAAATGGCTTGTGCAATAATAATAAAGTCCATTAATAGTTTTCTCGGAATAAAATCCCCAGGTAAAAAGTGATTCAGCCAAGTACTAAGAAAAGAAAAAGGACAATCTGAAATGGATTGTCCCTCTACAATACTTGCTCCTTTTGCGCCGACAGTTAAAATCGGAAGTAGTGCATTTGTATCCTTATCATATTTAATGACAGTTAAGCCTTTAACAAATGAGGGATAACGATGCTCTAATTTTACGCGTATGTCCTCTGCTTCTATTTTTCTTACATCTGTTGAATCTCCATTTTGAACAGCGATTCCATGTGTAATTTCTTCTTCTGTAAACCAATCTACTAACGGTATATCTCCAAATACTACGTGACGAACAACCGTTGTTGTATTGATTTTATCTAGACAATCTGTAGATTTTGTAGCCTTAGCTTTCTTACTACTCTTTGTCTTACCTTTTGCTTTTTCCTTTTTTTCTTCCTTTTTAGCAGTGGCTTGCTCTGAAGCAGCTTTTTTCACTGGTACTGTTGTTTCCTCTACTTGTGTTTCCATATCAAAAAAACCGAATAAGTCTGTCATAATAAAAAATCCTCCTAGTATGTTTGTTTATATATAGTCCTGCTATTTTCAGAAATTCAATGTACCTAGTTACTGTCTGCCAATAACTGATTTTCCATTAAAGTTAATGGCCAAAGTGGTAAATCATTGACTCTTTTGCCATCTGAATTTTGTGTAATACCCTTCTCATTTAAAAACTCAATAATTCGTTGTCTTTCTCTCTCAATTCTCATTCGTGTTTCATAATCTAAATACACCGTATTTCCTCCTAAGCATGTTGGATCCAATGTTTATAACCTAAACTCCAACAACATTATTATTCTTAATAAATACTCCCCTACTTCTAATAACCAATCACTCTAAAGAGCGTGTATTAAAAAGTCATTTCCGATTCCATTAAAATAGAATCATCAAAACTTTGATTTTCAAATCGTTTGAATAGCTCTCCCACTGGTTCCGTATGAGTATGTGTAAGGTCGTGATTAAATGAACTTGCAAAGAATAAAACATGAAATGTTTCTAAATCTTTTAAAGTCCGGAATTCAGGTATCACAACTCTACCCGTACATACAGATCCACTAGGATGAACATTAGAATATGGAAATTGATATAATTTCATTCCTTCTTCTAACGCCATATCTTCTTTTACAGCAAAGACAGAGATATTCGTAACTCGTTTTTGGTACACCGTATAACGAAATAATAGACGTGGAAAGCCTACTTGTTGAAACGGTCGTTCAAAGAAATGAATATCCCACTGAGCCTTTGGTACTTCAATCCAAACAGCTTGTTTATCTCCACTCTTAGATAACACCTCGTGTTTTATACAACCTTTTGGGAGTACGCCACTAGAGTAATGAGTATTATCTTGTGTACCCTGCTCCATAACTTCTTTTAAAGCTAAATAAAAGTCCTTAAAAGTAACGGCAGTTTCTCCACGAGATAATTCGTTGTTAAATTGCTGTATGGTTACAATTCCTTTTGGCTCTAAAGCATCAAATATTGCTACTGTCTTCATTTGTTATGTCCCCCTGCGTATAGATTGTTTCCACTAAATCTAGTAACATCTCAAATTTATATGGTCCGTATAATGGTTCCTGGCCATAATAGAGATACAGAGATTCTTCATCAATTTGATAAGAATGCTGCACTGGATAACAATCTAGTAATTTAGAAATTTTTTCTTTATGCTTCGGTGATATGCCGTCTATTGTTTCAGCTATAGCACCCCATGTGTCCTCTGCTGCTTCCTTTATTTCCTTTAATGGTATGTCGAATAGTGTAGAGAGCTTTTCATACTCTTCTTCATCAATTGGAAAAGCTTCTAAGCCCATATCTTCGATCATGTCCGTACCCAATTCTATAAATCCTTCTTCATGGTCTAATTCATAGATATTCTCTCGGTCTAAATACGAGGGAGAATACTGTGTTACATCAATCGAAAGCTCATGCATGCTTTTAAAGTAACGTAAGATATGAAATTGACATGAATAAAATTTAGATAGATTTATGTTTAATAGGTTCATGGAAAGTAAGAAGATGACAATCGTATCTGTTGATTCTATGTCCTCCCACCTTATTGTTTGGTTTTCATCTAGAAAGTCCACACAAGTTTGGATTTTACTAATTGTTCCATGAGAGATTTTGTTGAAATCTATTTCTATATCTTTAGAAAGGCTTTCTAATATATATATTTCCTCTTGATATCTTTGTTTAATTTGTTCCCAACTAACGATGCTATAAGTTTTGTTTAACTTAAGTGATAGTAAGTAGTTTGACATCGCTACATTAGATGAATAGCTAAATAATTTCTTCATTTTTTGGCCCTCTGTACTAATTTGCTATATTTTTTGTTAACTGTATCTCTTCAAAGATACGAAGTAACATCTCAATTCGTTTAATTGCTGGAAAATATGTATCATCATCATAGAAAAGGTAAAGTTTTTCCTCATCAGCTTGGTAAAGCATACGTATATCAAACTGATTCTGGATTGACTGAAAGAAACTTTGATTCTCTATCTTGATATTAGAGAGCATTTCACCAATTGGACTCCATGCATTCTCAACAATAAGGTTTATCTCATCCATAGATATATGAAATAAATTCGAATATTGGATTAAGGTATCTTTATCGTCGCTATCTACCTCTTCGTGATGTAATTTCATATCTTGAAGTAAGTCATCACCCCAGCTTTTAAATGAATCCTCACAATCGTATTCTTCGAAATTATCTTGTTCTAAATAAGTTGGGTAATAATCTTTTACAGGAATCCCCAATTTATACATACGCATAAATATCTCCATAAGATAGAATTGCGATGTATAGAAGCAGGAAAGATCAGTATCTAAAGATGTTTCCGCAATCATAATTATTTCAAGTAAGGTTTTCGAATCAATTAAACCAATTGGGAAATTCGAGTCTTCCTCTAAATAAGAAACAGTAGCCATTACTTGTTGAATGGATCGTTCTGAAATCTTACTGAAGTCTATTTCTCTTGAGTGCTCTAAACAATCTAATATATAGATTTCTTCTTCATGCTTCTTATCTGCAAGTAATTCATGCAGTAAGTGAGCATTCTTTTGCATTTTTAACGAAAGTAGATACTTTCTTACTTTCTGGTGATTGTATGTAAATAATAATTTCATACCTGGTTCCCCTTCGTCTTTTCTCGAATCATTGCCGCAAGACGGATTATAATTTCATAATAAGAAAGTACCCATTCATCAAATGAGTACTGTTCATAACCATCCTCTAGAAATTCAATCAAAATATGACTGGGATACGCTTCACTTTGATAGGTGTTAAACGAAAATTCATGTAACACGAATTGAAAATCAGATTGTGTTATATGTTCCGAGCCTATACATAAATAGTAACCAGCTGTATCGAAGTAACATCCTTCCGCAGCCATAGAACTAATATCCGAAGCGAAATTCGAATACATGTCTTCTGAGCTAAATAACGTCCCATCTAACAGGTCTTCTTCAGTTCCAAAGGCAAAGTGACAAAATATACTTGTTTGCTCGTTAAAACGCGCAAACGACTCGAATAATAGTTCACTTGTGATATGCAACTTGTCTCTGTGAAAATCATTGATATTGATTAAGAATGGGATGTTATATTTACGAATTAATTTTTGTATGCGTAGTATCCGTATGTATACTTTCATCTCATTTCCTTGATTAAATAAATATCTCATCTTCTAGCCCCTGCTTTTCTACATCTTCTAGTTGTTCAGTGAAAAGATGTAAATGTAGCATTTCTTTTAATTCACAATCTGGACCATTTATACGAAATGAATTATCACTATAAAACGTGACATAATGTCGTAGCTGCTCAAATTGCTTTTCAAATTCATCTATATGTTCTAATGGTATGTTTTCTAAATCAGGCATTTCGTTCGCAATAAATCCATTTATAATCAATTCAAAGGATTGACGAAGTTCTTGATTATTAGGAAGGACTTCTTTTGACTGTAAAAAGTCAAAGAAGTCACTGTGATTCATACTCATTTGGATGCCCCCTTACACGCGAACCGGTAGAATTAACTGCAGATTAGAGTGAGTTGTATCCTCTGCTCCCACTACCACGATAGGTCTCTGATTACTAATCATTTTTATCGCGATTGTTTCAGAAGTTATCGTTTGTAGTGCTTGTAGCAGATATTCCACATTACAAGCCAATGTAAATGCTTCTACTTGATTACATGGAATTTCTACACTTGCAGTACCTACTTGAGAATTTTGTGGTTTAAGATGGATGCTTTCTTTTCCTTCTGACGTAAGTACGATTAAGGAAGAAAATGCTGAAAGCTGCTCCAACGTATTTTTAAATTCTTCACGTGATAGTTGTATTTCACTTTTAAATTCGTCGGGTACCATACGTGCCGTATCGGGATATGTACCAGCTAGTAATCTAGACTGATAGATAATACTTTCGCCACGGATCAACAGCTGTGTATCACTAATGAGCTTTAATTGTAAATTTGTTTCACGATTAAAGAGCTTAAGAGCTGTTTTAAGAGACTTAATTGGTAACACGACTTCACCATCTTTTGCGATAGTGATCTTTGTACAATCAAAATGTAAACGGGCTAAACGGTGAGCATCAGTTGCTATACTAAAGAACTTATCATCAACTGATTTTAAGTTCACACCTGTTAGAATCTTACGTGTATCCATTGCAGGAATAGCATGTAACGTTCCGTTGGCCATTGATACAAATTGTTCTTGTGAAAGTGAAATCCAATCTTCCCCTGCTTCGATTTTAATTTCAGGATATTCTTCGTGATCCATGGTACAAAAGCTAAATTGTTTCTTCTTACTTTCTACAATCTTTAGCTCATTGTTTTTATGTTCAAGACCGATGAATTCACTTTTGAATTTCTTAATCGTTTTAAGTACCGGAGCAGCTGCAAAAAGCACCTTCCCCGGTTCAGTACAATCCCCACTGTTTACATTAAAGCGAGTTACTAATGTTACTGTTTCTGTACCGTCTGAACCCATTAGAATCATTCCCTTTGAATTACAATCCAATAAAACACCTTGTAATGCCGGCATTGGGTTTTTAACGTCTACAGTAGCACTTGCTTTCTCTAATTTTTCAATAAATAATGTACGGTTAATAGTAAATTTCATAATAAATCCCTCCAAAAAGTAATAAAAAAAGAACAGACCTCATATCCTGTTCATTCGTTTTCCTGCTATAAAACAAAGCTTTACGCGCTTTGTTGTTTTTTTAACTGTTGTATGAGTTGATGAATGGCTTCTGTATGATCATGAAGTAACCATTCTCTAAAGGATGTAACATCACCAGGAATAAGAGCTGATAACCACCGGTTAAGCTGTTTCTCATTTCCAGGACGGATATTCTTCGCTTCGTGAATCAACTGTAAACTAGTTAGAATTCCTTCTAAACCACCAATCGTCGTATCCTCAAATGTTCTTGCTTGCGCATTATAATTGTGATTATAGGCAAGTAGAATTTCCTTGGATGTAATACTTAATGGTTTTGCAAGCTCTTGTATGTTTTGAATTAGTACACCTAGACTTACTTGGCCATTCGATGGTTCCTTCTTTGAACTTCCTTGTTTATGTTTTTGCTGTAACATAGTAGGTGGTATAAAATAATATCCTTTCTTTTGATAAGAAATATAGATACTATTTGGGCCATTACTACATGTAGAAAGTTCTACTTTAGTAGGTTTTACATTATAATACCGATAGGTAAGCCAATTCTTCAGCATTACCTGTTAAGAGTGGCTTTTCCCCCGGTCCACACCGTACGTGAGACTTTCACCTCATACGGCGCTCCATCTAATAATCAAATAGCATGAATTTTGTTCCTGAATCGTTTCAGTTTATTAATTTCCTTATTATTCAAGATGCTGCTCATATCAACTTCATTGTGTATTGCCTTGTGAATTTCCTTATCTACACAGGCTAGATTTGGCAGCTTATTGACTTCTTCTAACGGGAGATTAGGATTAATGTGATGAACATGCAGGTTGTGCTTCCCAAGTGGGACTCCTGTAATTCTACATTTTCCTCTATCTCTGTTGAACGCATATCCTCTATTCATAAAGTACTCAAAATTGTATCGGGGTGAATTCACAAGTTTTTTCCTGACTTTCTCAAGGAGAGAGAGGCTTGTAATTTCATCTAGTCTGACACTGAACTCCTTTGTTCCCTTTCTTCGCTCGATTAATTTACGTCCCGTAGGAGAGTATGGAGTTTCATTTTGTACCTTTTGTTTATATAGGTTTTCGTTCATCTTGGTTAGGTTTAAATGCATAATGCCAATGTAGCCAACTTCCGTTTTAATAGCTAAAGTCTTTTGTGTCCGTTTAGGGTATTTGTCCGCAAGGTTAATACACTTGTTGATAGGATGTAAGACCCCACCACGCCTAGATAGAAGATTAAAAGTCTTTTTTCTTAACTTATAACCTTCTCTATCCATTATGGGAGATTCGGTGGCATATGAATAATAATTTATTAATCCTCTAACCTTTGAGTTATAGGCTAACATTAGCTGTGCACTACTCAGTTTATCGTGGCTTAATCTTTTGCCGAGAGAAGTGAGTGTGGCTCTGAGTTCTTTTACTTTTCTTTTAATCTTCTTATCAGAAGGAGTTATTTGGCTGATATATCTTGTCTTTTTATCCTTCTTCTTTTTTCCTTTTACACCTTTTAAGACTACCTTGTATTTGAAGCCAAGAAATTCTATTGGCTTATGCCTGATGTTGGTTATTCTTGTTTTCTCTTCGGATAGTTCAAGTTTAAGTTCTTTCTGAAGAAAATTCTTGATAACAGTCTTCCATCTATAAGCATGGGATTTGTTATTAGTGACTAGAACCCAGTCATCAGCATATCTGATTAGATAGCCTGGCTTAAGGTTAGAAGATTTTAAACCTCGTAATTTATGATCGTGTTTCGAATACTCATGTCTGGTTGTAAATTCTTCAAATTGCTTGGCAACCCATTTGTCGAAGGAATGTAAGTATACATTTGCTAAGAGGGGGCTTAATATGCCACCTTGGGGTGTACCATTGTCATTTCTAATGATATTTTTGAAGATTCCAGCTTTGAGGAATTCCGTTATTAGGCACAATATTCGTCTATCTTTGATTCCCATGCTCCATAGTTTTTTTATAAGAATCCTATGGTTTACTTTGTCGAAGAATTGACGAATATCACCTTCTACGATCCAGTGATACCCAGTGTTATGAACAAGGACTTTTACTCTTTCCAACGCATGATAGGTAGTTCTTTCTGGTCGAAACCCAAAGCTGTATTTGAAGAATTGTGCTTCGAGTACAGGCTCTAAGACTTGCTTCATCATTTGTTGAATTATCCGGTCTTCTATGGTTGGAATACCGAGAGGTCGTTGTCCGCCATTAGCCTTTGGAATAAACACACGTTTTATTAGGTGCGCCTTGAAATTTGTGAGTCTACCACGAATTAACTCGATAAGTTTTTCTTCGGATAGTCTGAGGTAGTCTTGGATTGTTTTTCCGTCTACCCCTGGAGTCATGGAGCCTTTATTGCTTTTTAGCGAGTGTATCGCAGTGACAATATTAGGTTTTGACATCGCAATTTCAAGGAGAGATGTGTGTTTGATTCTCGTCTTTTTTTCCATATGCTCTTTTGTTTTTGAGTACAGCTTGTCTAATGTTCTCTTTAATTCTGTTTCTGATTCAAGAGTATTTTCTAGTTTTCGCACCAAATTGCATCACCTCTTTTGCTGAGATTTTGCTCTAAGGTTTAGTCGGTTACTGTTACACATTCCTAGAATAATTTTGCCTTTGCATGATTATTAGACTTGGGCCCTTCCCTCTAGTTATATTACATAACCTTCTTTGGTACTATGACCCTACTGCCATTGGTGTTAAGGAACTTCAGTATTGTATGTGTAATACCTTATATCCACGAACCGATAATTAACCATCGTATGACGTTCTCACCAACTTCAACTGTTCCACATGTTTTAGCCTTACATATAGCCTTAGGACTCACCTTTATGCCGTCAGTTACTAATGAACTAATCGTAATTTGATTCATTAGATGAATAGGGTATAGTCCCTATCCGCAGATTTGATATACCTTATTATCATTTCCACAACTGAAAAGGTATGGTTTTACCTCCTCCATATTTCTAAGGAACGGATAGTATCGACACGTACATTCAGTGATTCGCCAGAATCTATGATTCATTCTATCCATAGCTATTTTATGGCGTCCCGATTACTTTTCTTACCATGTTCCCTGAGGAATTTAGGTTCGATTTTCACCGCCTTCAACGGGCTCATAACAATGATAGGGTTCTCTATTATTGCTATCCGTAGTATTAGACCTTTTCAAGAGTTTACGATGTTCTTGCAAGACTTACTTCCGAGTCTTGATAGTCAAACATGCAGTTAGAACATTTTATAGTTCCCTCGCTTTTATATAGTGTGTTTCCACAACTTTTTGTGCGAGAACAGTTCACACAAGGTATCTTCCTACGCCCCAAAGCACAGCAGCTCTTTTTAAACTATTTGAAAAGCCACCTTTTACAGAACTATAGTCAGATTCTTCACTTCCATCCTCTTTTGATATCCAACGTTCATTCAAAAACACTGATATGGTACATTTCGTTGCTTTCTCACCCCATTTTTCATACGACACCTGCCAGTTATCAATACCAAAGACTTCATCAAATCGGTCCTGAATGGCGCGTGCGTCAACAAATGGAGCTACAAACGCAAAAAAACGACCTTGGCTTTCAAATGTATTTATAATTTTCCATCCTAATTGTTCGACAGGAAATTCAGCTTGTAAACTTTCCATTATATTTGTCATAATAATCCTCCTGTATTACTTGTTATTTCGAATCTGGGTGTTTCCACTCTTTCTTTCGAAATTCATCAATCATTTCACATATAATTCCTCTGTTTTCATGAAGCAGCCAATCCTCATGGGAAGTAATATCTTTCCCTGATTGAATGGATAGACGCTTATTCAAATCCTCTATACTTTTACAACTGATATTCCTTGCTGCATAAATGAGACTTAAACTTACTTTTAAATCTCTTAAATAAGAAATGGTAATATCCTTAAATGTCGTAGCTTTCGTATTGAAGTTTTGATTGTGCGCTTGCAACATTGATACAGAACTGATCCATAAAGGATTAGCTAGTTCTTTAATTTCTTTAATAATGTCATGTAAATGAGCATCATTTTGTAATTTCCTTTGTGATTTTTCCATGACTAAATTCATGATGTTTCCCCCTAATTAATAAAATAATTGCCTAAAGTGCTGGCTATACAATAACTCCAAACTTGAAGACAACACAAAAAGGGCTTCTTCAAGTCGATTAAAAATGTGTATAGCAAAATAAGCTATATATACACTAATCGGCTCAAAGAAGCCCTTTCATAAATGAAACAAGACGCAACTTGCTTC
>NZ_JAGXJT010000228.1:0-251 GCF_019091205.1 Bacillus sp. GbtcB14 | reverse complement strand
TCCTACAGTTGTATGCTTTGCACGGAGTGGGAGCTATCTGAGATGTAATCAAATAGGGAACATTAGAAGATATTCAAGAAGGATTTATGAAAGTGATCTATATGTCAGATATTAAGGAACTGTGTATCAGTTGTCTTTGTATCTCACCATCTAATTTCGAAATTCTATGAGATGGTACTTACTTTGGGGGTGGAGGAATTATTGTATAATAATTCAAGCTCTACCAGAACTAACATTTTTATTAGTGTTAT
>NZ_JAGXJT010000227.1:0-251 GCF_019091205.1 Bacillus sp. GbtcB14 | reverse complement strand
ATACAGAGTCTATCTTGGCAGCGAAACCGACGAAACCGATCTCAATCCATTGGCAACCATCAACATGCTGCCACCCAAAGTGCAGAACTTCGCCGCCCTGGACCTTTGGTATGCGGCTTTCACGGGGTCTGTGTCCCGGGTAGAATCACTTTTGGCCGCCGGAGTCGACCCAAATGCGCGTTTTGAAGACCTATCATCCCTTTTCTACGGTGTAGCAGAGGACTGGTGCAGTCCGGAAAAGAACACCCATC
>NZ_JAGXJT010000226.1:0-252 GCF_019091205.1 Bacillus sp. GbtcB14 | reverse complement strand
CATATCTGATAAAATGGAACCTCATGTTGATATCTTTTACCCTACTATTCATCACCTAATTTACAGTAATGTGTAAAGCATTCTTACTGTCACAATGGAGATTTACAATATCATGTGACAAGCCCAACTATGTGACTAGCCCATCCAACAAAATTGCCACTTATGTTGCTTCCACTGCAACTACATATAGAGCTACTATAGTTGATACAACTTTATTCATATTTTTGCGATGTGGAACTTCAATTTATGCAT
>NZ_JAGXJT010000225.1:0-252 GCF_019091205.1 Bacillus sp. GbtcB14 | reverse complement strand
TTTCGTTTTAATTTCGTTTCCTTTTTTTTTCTGTCTTTGTTATTAGGAAAGTCTTCATTAGGAGGACGAATTTATCTTTGTTTTTTTTTTTTCATTTCCTTTTTTTTCTTAGTTGTAAATTGGCTTTATAAAGCCTTGCAAACACTTTGGAAAATCAGATTGTTATGAATAAAATTTTGAGAGGTTTTCTTCTTAAGTTCTTAAAAAAACTATTCGAACTTATCAGGGAGTATTCCTTGTGGCGTTCAACCT
>NZ_JAGXJT010000224.1:0-252 GCF_019091205.1 Bacillus sp. GbtcB14 | reverse complement strand
GGATGTGGTAGAGAAATAGGGGAAGTAGAAACTTGATGATGAGTGTGCTTTATTTTTATAGTGTGAAAAGTTAATGACTTGTATAATTATTAATGAAACTAATAATAAGGAGTTAATTACTTTTGTTTAAAAGGAAAATTAAACAACTGGGAAGATGCAGATTAACAGTGCTACTAATCGACCGTATGAGTTTGACTAATAATATAGTATTCTTTTGATATTTGAGGGTTTCTATTGAAAAGACCGAAATTG
>NZ_JAGXJT010000223.1:0-252 GCF_019091205.1 Bacillus sp. GbtcB14 | reverse complement strand
TACTTTCCTCCGTACAAGCCTTGCAGCACAGTTTGGTTTATCTGAAAGGAATGCTTTTCTTCCGGGGTAACCCGTTCTTTCACATCACGGACGTAATCGCTGAGGGCCGGCTCAATCGTGCCGTCGATTTTGGCGTATTGCTTCACGAACTTCGGTGTTCTGTCCACGCCGTGGCCGACGACGTCATGATAGACAAGGACTTGGCCGTCCGCTTTTGAACCGGCTCCGATTCCGATGACGGGAATGGATACT
>NZ_JAGXJT010000222.1:0-252 GCF_019091205.1 Bacillus sp. GbtcB14 | reverse complement strand
TTCAGCAAGGTCCAAGTCTTATGACAGTGACTTCTATTAGGCTCTCCAATGTATCCAGTGAAACGCCAAACTCCCTTAGTATCATCTTGGATTTTGTCATCAATATAGTTGTTGGAATAGCCTAGCAATTGAACTTCATCTTGAACTTTCCAGAGGAGAGCTATGCCTCCACTCCTACCACAAACGTCAACAGGCAGGAGACCCTCAAAGTCTATAGCAATTTTCACTTTTTCAAGAGTATCCTTTCTACTA
>NZ_JAGXJT010000221.1:0-252 GCF_019091205.1 Bacillus sp. GbtcB14 | reverse complement strand
TTTATCGGCTAAATGTGGTACTCATACAAGTTTCACTTTATTGTACATACTTCTTTTGATCTAACACCTTATATATATTATTAACTTTTACAATTTTCAATTCATAATTCAATTTCATATCGCTTCTCTTACCATTTTCAGTACCCGTTACGTACGCTACAGTTTGATAGAGAAGACATTCATCCGTCACTTCACGTATGACCTCGTTTGTAAACCTCTACTCAAGATCCGGAAAACGATTTGGCTCATCAC
>NZ_JAGXJT010000220.1:0-252 GCF_019091205.1 Bacillus sp. GbtcB14 | reverse complement strand
AATACAAAAATAATATTAACAATACCTATTAAAGTATTGGTAATATGTATACTTTAGTATGTATTCATCCAAAAAAAAAAAAAAAAAGGATACAGGTAATATGTTGTTCAAAAAAAAAGTAAAGGTAATATGCACTCTAGAGAGGTGTAATGAAATAGAAATAATATCAATTAAAAAAAAAAAAAAAGAAGAAAAACTTCAAAGAGAAAATAAGTAGACTTAGCCTAGCTGACCATACAGTGAAAACAACTA
>NZ_JAGXJT010000219.1:0-252 GCF_019091205.1 Bacillus sp. GbtcB14 | reverse complement strand
TTAATTATTGAAATAAAATAATTTTTTTTAATAATAACCTTATGGAAATTGTTAAGGGAATTAAATTTATTACTATACG
The DNA here is from genome assembly GCF_019091205.1 of Bacillus sp. GbtcB14. Classification (NCBI taxonomy): domain Bacteria; kingdom Bacillati; phylum Bacillota; class Bacilli; order Caryophanales; family Bacillaceae; genus Bacillus; species Bacillus sp. GbtcB14. Next base: position 173 of record NZ_JAGXJT010000219.1, on the reverse strand, counting down.
GAATAGAAGCGAGATTTAGAGTATAGTAAAGGTAAAGAATTTTACGAATAATATTAATTAAATTAATATAAGGGTTAAAGAAGACGAAGAAGGAGGTTATACTAATTCGGGGGAGGACGACTATTAAAAAAATTACGAAGGGTATAAGTAAGGAATATAAATTTTAAAAGTAA
>NZ_JAGXJT010000022.1:0-32987 GCF_019091205.1 Bacillus sp. GbtcB14 | reverse complement strand
AGCAGGGCTTACTGATATATTTAATTAACTTTCGTTATAATTGGTTAAATAAATCGTAACAGTTAGTTACCCTTTCGGAGCATATTCTATTTCATTTCCCTTCACGCCTCTTTGAGACCATAAATATTCAATTTGCTCCGTAGATAATTGATTGTTTTTCTTTAACTGTATAATCTTTTTTTGATAGCCTTCCAGACTTGCTTTAAATCGGTCAAACATTAGTGGCTTTACGATATAATCTGTTACTCCGCCCCGCAGGGCGTGCCTCACTACATCTGTTTCCGATGCAGCTGTAATCATAATAATATCTGTATCATGTAAATTATGCCTAATATACGTGACAAGTTCCGTTCCTTGCATATCAGGTAAGTACACGTCTAATAAAACGAGCTGTGGCTTCACAAAATCTAGCCATTCTTTCGCTTGTTCTCCAGTCGTTGCTGTTCCAATTACTTTAAACCCCTCAATCTTTTCAGTGAAACGACGATGAATGTCCGCAATTCGAATATCATCTTCTACAATCAATACTTCAATCTCCTCACCCATCACAACTCGCCTCTCTCTTTTGGTAATGCAATAATAAATAATGCACCACCTAAATCCCCTTTTTCGATTGCAATACTTCCATTTAAATCTTCTACTAACTCTTTCACTTTTGCTAATCCATATCCTCGCTTCCCACCTTCTTTCGTCGAAAAGCCTTTATAGAATATGCTAGTAATGACTTCATCATGAATCCCTTGTCCTGAATCTTCCACTTCAATTACTATTTCTTCACCGATATCAGTTACAAACATTCTTACTTTCTTATCATTCTCTTCATTTCTTTCAATCGCTTCAAATGCATTCGTAATTAAATTCCCTAAAATAGAAACGACATAATTACTCTCAATGTGCGGGCTTAATTTGTCTAAGCTACTTTCTCGATCTAGCATAAAATCAATCTTCAACTCTCGTGCTCTATTATAGAATCCAATTAAAATGCCACCTAACCATGGATTTTGAATTCGCTTCATAATAAATTGAACAAAATCTTGATATACCGCTGTTTCCTTATGAATAAGCTCTAAAGCATCCTCATATGATTCTAACTGAATAAGCCCTGAAAGCGTATACAACAAATTGTTATATTCATGCGTTTGCGCTCGTAATGCCTCTGTATATTGCTTCGTCTGAGATAATTCTGCTGTTAACTGATCCATTTCAGATTTCAAACGTAAGCTCGATACAACGCCCGTTACTTTACTCTTTACTTTAATAGGTAGACGATTCGCAATCACAGCTTGCCCTTTTATATTTAATTGACGATCAAACTGTTCTTCACCAGTTTGAAGTACATCTAGTATCGTTGAATTAGGAATTACATTTAAAATAAATTCTCCAATAATATTTCGTTGTTTATCTAGCGAAAGAATATCATAAGCTGCTTGATTGACTAAACTAATCATGCCATTTTGATCAATGACAATAATCCCTTCGCGTACAGATTGAATCACTGTACTATGCTCTTCATATAAAGATGAAATTTCTTCTGGCTCCATCCCAAACATCATTCTTTTTATACTTCTCGCTAAGTATATAGAGCCGATTATCCCAATTAAAAGACCTGCTATTGTAATCCAAAACACACGCTTCCCATACACTTCTACGGCTCCATGAATATCATCCATTGAAAATCCAACGGACACTACGCCAATAATTTCGTTTTCCTGATTACGGATTGGAACTTTGCCGCGTAATGAAGGGCCCAATGATCCGGTCGCTTTCGAAACATAAGATTCTCCTTCTAATAACACTCCTTCGTTATCTCCACCAACCATCGCTTCTCCTATTTTCTCTTTCTGAGGATGTGCATAACGAATTCCTTCTTTATTTCCAACTACAATAAAATCAGCATCTGTATCATTTCGAATTTTTTCTGCAATTGGCTGAATAATAGAAGCAGGATTTTCTTTTTGAAAAGCTTCCTGGATTTCTGGTATAGCAGCAACTGTTTTCGCAACATGCAAAGCCCGTTTCCCAATCTGCTCTTCTACCGTTTCAGACAATATGTAATAAAATAAATAACTCGTTAACAGAAGTACAACTAAAATAAGTGTACTAATTGTTAATGTAATTCTCGGTTGTAGTTTTAATTTTTTAAATTTCAAAACCATTCCCCTAACATGATTAAAGATAGAATTTAAAGAAAATACAGTCTTTTATAATTACACCTAATCATAACACGGTTACTCTATATTTCTTTATTTTTATCTTCACAAAAAAAAAGAAACGAGATAAAATTACTACCTCGTTTCTTACCATTTTTTATTACACTTTAAATTTCCCAATCATCTCTTGTAATTCTTCTGCCATTTGCGATAAATGAACTGCTGCTGCATTGATTTCATCTACCGATGCTAATTGTTCTTCTGAAGAGCCAGCAATATTTTGAACGCTTGCTGCATTTTCTTCAATCGTAGCTGCAATTTCATTAATAGATCCACTAACTTGTTTTGCATCTACTGTCATTTGTTTCGCTACCTCTACCATACTATCAATTTGTACAACTGTATCATCTGTAGACTTCAATATTTCAGCAAAGCTTTGCTTCGTTTCATTTGCAACTACAAGTCCTGATTGTACTTCTGTCCCAACTTGCTTCATAGAGCTTACTGTTTCTTTTATGTCAAATTGTATCTCTTTTACTAGGTTTCCAATTTCCGTAGAAGACTGTCCTGATTGTTCTGCTAACTTTCGCACTTCATCTGCTACAATTGCAAATCCTCTTCCTTGCTCTCCAGCTCTCGCAGCCTCAATTGCAGCATTTAATGCTAATAAATTTGTCTGCTCTGCAATATGTTGAATCACCTCAAGGATTGCTCCGATTTGTTTAGACTTATCATCTAACAAAACAATCACTTTATCTGATTGTGAAACAGACTCATGGATTAATTCCATTTGATTCACCGTTTGTTCAACTAACTTTCCACCATCTTCAGCCTTTTTCTTCGTATACATAGATGCTGTGGATACTAATGAAGAACTATCTGCAACACGCTGAATTCCTTCTGTAACTTCTTCTAATAATGTTGCCCCTTCTTCAACTTCTTTCGTTTGTATTTCCGCTCCGCTCGACACTTGCTCTATTGCTTGTGTAATTTGTTCCGTTGCTTCACTTGTCTGCTTCATACTAGCTGTTAATTCCTCTGAAGATGCCGCTACATGACTTGCTGAAGTATTTATATTGGAAATGACATTCTGTAATGATGCTGCCATCTCGTTAAAGCTTTCTCCTAGCTGTCCAATTTCATCTTTAGAATGAACTGTAATTGATTCTGTTAAATCACCTTCACTAATCTTTTTCGATGATATAACAAGTTGTTTTAACGGCTTAATAATAGAAGCAATTATGAAGTAAATTAAGATTCCGCCAATTATTAATGAAATACCAATAACAGTTATCGTTTTATAGAAAATAGGTTCAGCTGCCTCGATAATTTCTTTTGAAGGCATAATTCCTGCTATTTTCCATCCCGTCTGCTTATTTGTTATAAAGGTAATATTGCGATCCCCACCATCAAGTTTGAATTTAAACTCACCTGTTTCCTGTTTGTATAATTCTTTCTCCAGTTTTTCTTCTATTTTATTACCTGGCTTCATCGTCGGGTGCGCTATTACATTTTTAGATTGGTCGAAAATCGCTACATATCCTTTTTTGCCGATATTGACCATTTTTGAAGTATTTACAATATCATTAATAATTAAATCAATGCCGATAACACCACTTTTATCCTCATTTTGTTTTGCTATTGTAATAACAATATTCCCTGTCGTACTTGACTTATATGGGGCTGTGATAACCACTTCTCCACTTTTTTTCGCTGCTTCTTTATACCAATCTCTTTCAGTAGGATTATATCCATCTGGCATTTGAATAGACGGTGATTGAATAAATTGTCCAGTACTAGCCCCCGTATAAATTGCTTCTATTTCTGGATGTAATTTATTATATTCTTCTAATTTATTTTGCACATTTTGGAGCTGATCCGTTCCATAACTTACTCCATTAAATAACTTGGTAAAATATACTGCGTCTACCTTTTTACTGTCTATCTCTTTGTTAATAACATTGTTTAAAATCTTTACGTTATCTTCCGCTGTTTGTAAAATTGTTTCATTAAAGTTTGTCTTTGCTTGCTGATAAGACGTCCAACCAATTACAATACTTGGAAGAATTAAAATGATAACAAATGATACAAGTAACTTTGCTTTTAAACTACTACTCCTCAATTTCCCTTGAAACATATTTCTACCCCTCCATAACATTTTAAATGTAATTACCTTACATTTAATTTCTTTATATAAATTATACGATTAAATTGTATCAACTCTTTGTCTCTTTTTCTATTAAAGAGTTAATACATACCTTTTTCATTCTATATAAATTAAATAATTAAAACAATATATAAAAATGTATATTATTCGAAATATTATAATTCACAGAAGAACATCTAGTATCTCACTTACTAGAGGTTCCTCCCACTTTACTATTCTTTATCTTTTTCTACTTCTTTTTTCTCATCTTCTACTACAGATACAACAGGTTTATCGTTTGATAATTGTTGTACCGCTCCTTTTCCTGCAAATCCTTCTAATAACTCTTTTAAATCAATGCCAGAAGAAGCTTTTAATGTTTCTTGCATCGTTGCCATTAAATCAGTCGCATAACCTGCAACTTTTCCAGCGCCGCTATTTTTACCACCGCCGCCTGTATCGACAACTGTAATCTTATCAATGTTGCTAAGTGGACTTGCAACTTCCTTCGCATAACTTGGAAGCATGTTAAGAACCATATCCATAATCGCCGCTTGGCCATATAACTCAAATGCCTCTGCAATTTTTTGTTTCGCTTCCGCTTCTGCTAAACCTTTTAATCTGATAACATCTGCTTCCGCTGTACCTTGTGCTTTTTGTACTTCTGCTTTTGCTTGACCTTGCGCTTTTTCGATTTCCGCCTTCGCTAAACCTTCTACACGAACTTCTTCTGCACGTGCTCTTGCTTCCGCTTCAATTTTATATTGATCTGCATCTGCTTTTTTCATTTGTTTTACTTTTTCCGCTTCTGCTGATTGTTCAACAGCATAGCGATCTGCATCTGCCTTTTTCTTTACTTCTGCATCATATTGCTTTTCACGACGCGCAATTTCTTTTTCTTCTAATTCAATTTGCTTTTCACGCTCAATGATTTTAACTCGCATTTGCTCTTCTGTAACACCTTGTTGCGCTTTCGCCTGTTGTAATTCGTAAGAAAGATCCGCATCTGCACGAGCTTGTTCTTGGTCCCTCTTATAAGATTGTACTTTTAATTCTTTATGTTTTTCAGCTTCAGCGATTTGTGCATCACGTTGGTATTCTGCTTCTTTTGCTTCTTTCTCAGCACGAGCTTTTTCAATTCGTGCCTCTTTTTCACGCTCTGCATTCGCAACTGTTGCATCACGCTTAACCATTGCAATTTGTGGCTGACCAAGCGCATCTAAGTATCCGTTTTTATCCATTATTTCTTTAATTGTAAAGGAAACGATACGAAGTCCCATCTTCTTTAAATCTGTAGAAGCTACTTCATGTACCTTTTGAGCAAATTGCTCTCTATTACTATACGCATCTTCTACTGTCATAGAAGATAAGATAGCGCGGAGATGCCCTTCTAAAACTTCTTTTGCTTCTATTTTTAACTCTTCTGTTTCTTTTCCTAAATATTGTTCAGCTGCTGTAGAAACTTCTTCAATTGTCGATCCTACTTTAATAATAGAAACACCGTTTACTGTAATCGGTACACCTTGTTTCGTATACGTATCACGTGTTCCCACTTCTAATTTGTAGTTTAATAGACTTAAAGGCTCTCCTCTTTGCATAATTGGCACAACGAAAGTACCACCACCGCGAATAATCTTAATCTTCTTTCCATCATCAGTGGTAACAACATTCTTTCCACCACCAAGCCAGTTCCCTGTCACAATTAATGCTTCATCTGGTCCAACTGTTCGATACTTCGTAATGAATACTAAAATAAGTAGAATTAAAATTGCGAGTAAAACTCCACCGATAATTAATGGAATCGTCATGTAAATTCCCCCTTATAATTTTGGTTTCTTTAAAGAATAGGCGATGTTCTGTACAAGCAAAACACCATCTTGGACTCCCTCGATAATAACTTCAGTTCCTTGTGAAATATCTTTCTTTCCAACTGTTTTAGCTAGGATTGCATTGTTTCCAAATTGGGAGGAAATTAATACTTCACCAAACCCTTCTGTAGGAATAGTCGTAATGACCTCTCCCTTACAACCAATGAATTCATCCATACGCTGCACAGTGTTTTGTTCTGCTTCTGCAATCGGCTTTAAAATTAATATTTTCATTATGAAAACACCAATAAAGGATATAGCAAATGCAGCCCCGAAAATAAGAATGCTATTAAAGGAAAATAAATATTCTCCTATATAACTAAGTCCACATAACATGGCGAAAAAACTAAGTAATAAAGTAACAACGGATACCGATCCGCCTCCAAAACTAAATATGGATTCAAATATATCTCCAAAAAAGATATAAATCACAGTGAGTATAGTAGCAATAATAAATCCATATAAATAAATTGTTTCAAGTGGATAACCAAACAAAACCATTTCTTATCCCCCTCTCTTAAACAATCCCTTTTTTGTTATGTGTATGCCCCACCTCTTTCAAAGATTATAGTTCTTAATTTTCAGTTATTTATCTTTTAAAGAAAAGCCTGTAAGACAGGCCTCTAAAAAAGAACAGGAGAAACCTATTGTGACAGGCTCCTCCTAGAAAATAACCGATATATTATATATCTATATAATATACTATTTTCCACAAAAAGTAAAGTTAAACATACATTGGAAAAGCACTTATTTTACTGATAATTCGTACGTTCCATCGCCATTATCATATTTATATACATACAAGTAATACTTACCTGGTTTTGCATTAAATTTTGCCTCTATATGATTTCCATTTGCTTGACCGTAAGCAGCATAATTTTGCATATCTGATTCATGGTGAAGCACCCATGTCATCCCGATTCCATACTCATTTAAAACGGAAATATCGATATTTTTCGCTGCTGCTACATTAAATGTATAAACATCAGTGTGATCTCCACCGATAAGGCTACCTTTTATAGTAGTGTTTAGCCCAATACGGTTCGCTTCCTCTGGACGATTATTTGGTTCAGATTCTGTTAAACTTCCATCTTTAATCGTAACAGTTGTTTCACTTCTGCCCTCTTTACCTTTATCATCTTTTACTCTTAACGCTACTTTATAAGTTCCTTCTCTTTCATATGCATGTACTGGATTGACCTCTGCACTTGTACTTCCATCTCCAAAGTCCCATAAATAAGAAACGATTTTTCCATCTTCATCTTTTGAGCCATCACTTTTAAATTGAATACCCTCTTTTACAAGCCCATTATAAGGTCCATTTATATTAACTGTTGGAGCTTTATTTTCTCCGTCATCTTTTGCGATACCGTGGAAGACTACATCATATTCAAATTGATTTAAGCTATTCACACGGTAATTGACGAAGTATGCTGTAACCGTTTTGTAGCCACTCCATTCTTTTTGTGCCAGTTGTTCTAGCGTTTCATTTACTTTTTTACTCATTGCATTCCAATCTTCTGACTCACCTTTTGTTACACTACCTGTATACGTACCTTCTAAAGTAAATGTATTAAAGAATTGTGAGCTATGTTTTGTCATTTTTTCATCTTTCATAGGCAGCGTATCACTAATTTCTTTCTCTACTGCTGTTAGTGATTTCGGTGCATGTTCAGCTAAATAATCATTTGCTACTTCCGGCACACCATATTTATCTTGATTATCAATTAGCTGCTGCATATAATCTTGATACTCTTTATTTAGTTTAGAATCTTTACTTAGCTCTTCACGATATACATCATAATTTTTCACGTCATTCGCTCGAATTAAATCTTGAATTTTATCAAACGTTTCAAATTGATGTGTATATAAATAAGACTGCAATGCGAATGAGTAATTATAGAAATCCCAAGAACCATATTTAGCAAATAATGTACGCTCTGCTGTATAACGGCTTGCAGGATCAGATGATAATCCACTAATGATGCTCTTTCTCGGTACTACGTTATTTGTACGAGTAGATCCTGCGAAAAATTCTGCATTTCCTTCTTGGAACCAAGTTAATCTCTCATTTTGATACATATCTCCTCTACCAAATAAACCTGGCACTTCAAATCTCCCTTGCAAATAATGAGTAAACTCATGACGGAATAACTCTTCTAAACTATAAATGCTTTGCTCTGGCGTGCGCTCATATGTAAAGAATGTTCCTGTCTCTTCAATATAAATTCCACCGTTGTTTGTTTCATATCCATACAGTTGTCTATTTAACTGGTACTCCTCTGGACTGTTATAAATCACTATCGTTAATACATCATCTGCATTTCCTGGTTCTAACGCTTTATCATTCCCAATTACACGATGATACTGTGCTTTTACTTCCTTTGCAGCCCAGTATAGTCTCTTAATTTTTTCTTCTGAGACTTTATCTCCTGTTTTAAATACGATAGATCCATCATCAAATGTATACGTTTTTGGTAAGTACTGTTCTTTTCCTTCTTTACGTATTTTCTCTAAATCTACTTTATTTCCGCTATAATCTTTCCCACTATAATTTGTTGTAATTTGTTCTACTGCAACAAAATACGGCTCACTTAAACGCGGGTACATATGCATTGCTTGTGTAACAATCTCTAATCCTTTATTGGGATTACTATGAAACTTCCCTAAACGGCTAGCAAAATAAATTCCATTATTAACGAGCCACTTATTTTCTGGTGTTACTTCATTTAGAAGGGCGATACGATTTATTTCATTAATAAACCCATCTACTTTCCCATACCACATTGTTTCATTCGCTTCTTTACGAGCTTCAATTAGGTAAGACTGTATATCATAATCAATTCCTTGCATCATATCGTATACAGCTTGTCCTTTCATACGATCGTCTACATATGTATGAAGATTATCATTGTATTGTTTTAAAATATTAGCTGCGTATTGAACCGTTTCCACATCACTTGATGCATTACTAATTAATTTTCCATATGCAGATACGACTATATCTTGTTCATCTGTACCAAGCTTAAAGTTCGGATTTTTTGCGATTGCTTTTAAAGCTGGTAAACATTTATCCTGAAAGCTTCTTTCATTTAAATCACTTAATTCATTATTGTAAAATGCAAGATAAAAAGCTGAACGTAACACTTCCGTAAACGTTTGAATTCCTTTTGAATCATCTTTCGTAAATATACTACCTCGATGAGCTAATTCATCTATAACTACTTGCATTTTTCCTTTATCTTTATAAAAAGCCTTTGCATCTTCATTGAACTGGAATAAGTCTGTAATTTGATTCCATTTAATACTTCCTAGCGTTTCAACTAATTCTTGATCATTCATTTTGTTTAAATCAGCCATTGAATAGTTTTCTTTCATTTGCTTTACTTCTGAGCTCTTCATAATAGATGCTGGTCGCTGTGAAAAGTCTCCTACTTTTAACCGTTCTTGAAACGATAATGTTTCCTCTGCTTTAGAAACATGTCCAATCTCATCTACTGGTTTTTCGATCCCAACTGGTTTTGAATGCAATACATTATATGGAACCTTTTCTTCTGCTGATACATGAGTTTGAAGTGCCCCCAATGATAGAGCCATTGTACTAATGCTAAGCATAACTTTATTGATTTTTGATTTCTTGTTCATATCCTTGCCCCCTATTCAAATATTCCATTCACGAATTTAACATAAAATCTGGATACAACAATACAAAATGCAATATTTCATATTATTTCTTCTTACATTTTGTACATATCGTGAACACCCTTGCCTTTACCTAACCTCCAATGATTATGAATCTATAGCGATTAAACCTTCCTTTTACACAAAAAAACGAATTTTTTGACAATTAAACCTTTAATTGTTATGGTTAATATAATTGTTAACTTTATTAAACAAGGGTGGGATTCTATGATAAAAAAAGAAAACAGTGTATTTTATATCTCCATCTTGCTAACAACATTATTCATCATATGGGGAATTACCCCGGCAAGTTGGATACAAGGCTATGATTTACAAAGTGTTACATCTTCCTTAAACTCATTTATCCTCAATAAATTTGGATGGTTTTACTCTCTACTTATGACCGCAATGATGATTTTAGCCACTTATTTAGCATTTTCTAAGTACGGTTCTATTCGTCTTGGTAAAGATGGCGAAAGACCAAAGTATAGTTATCCATCTTGGCTATCCATGTTGTTTGGAGCAGGAATGGGAATTGGACTCCTCTTTTATGGAATCACTGAACCGATTTCACATTTTACAGATCCATTAACAGGAAAAGCAGGTACAGAGGAAAGCGCCAAGCTCGCTATGCAATATTCATTTTTCCACTGGGGTCTCTTTCCATGGTCACTATACGCAATGGTTGCTTTAACAATTGCATATTTCACGTTCCGCAAACAAAAAGGCAGCACAATTGGTGCTACAGTTACTCCATTATTTAATCGATCGAAAAATTCTCCTATCGGAAAAACAGTCGATATTTTGGCTGTTTTAGCCACAGTATTCGGTATTGTGCCATCTGTTGGGATTGGTGCTCAACAAATCGCCGGAGGATTAAGCTATTTATTCCCTTCTATTCATAACACTTTACTTACACAACTCGTACTTATCGCCATCTTCGCTGTTTTATATTTAACAAGTGCACAAACTGGCTTAGATCGTGGGATTAAATATTTGAGTAACTTAAATTTCTCTCTTGCAGGTATTTTACTCGTCTCCTTTTTACTTTTAGGACCAACTGTATTTATTATGAAATATTTCACATCTACACTTGGTTCTTATATCGGAGCTCTACCTAGTATGGGATTAAATTTAGGGGCCTTTAATGAAAAATCTTCTTCTTGGATTGAAAATTGGACTATTTTCTATTGGGGATGGTGGATCTCTTGGTCTCCATTTGTCGGTACATTCATCGCTCGTATTTCTAAAGGACGTACAATAAAAGAATTTATTTTTGGAGTTGTATTAGTCCCAACTCTTATCTGTACATTTTGGTTTGCAGTATTTGGCGGTACCGCTATCCATATGGAAATGTTCCAATCGCTTGGAATAGCTGATGAAATCGCAAAAAACGGTACAGAGATTGGATTATTTGCTGTTATTTCACACCTACCATTCTCTACATTTTTAACAATTATCGGATTAATTTTAGTAGCCACATTTTTCGTTACTTCTGCTGACTCGGCAACATTTGTTGTTTCAATGCAAACGAGCAACGGAAGCTTATCACCGAAAAATAGTTTAAAACTTGTATGGGGATTAACAATCGCGATAATTGCAGCTATTTTATTACAAGCTGGAGGACTAAATGCGCTACAAATTGCAGCTATAATCGCAGCACTACCATTTTCTATCGTAGTCGTTCTTATGGTTACTTCGCTCTTTAAAGAGCTGCGAAAAGAAGATGTTAATTCGCAAACAAAAGAAGTTTCGAAAAAAATAAAAAAGGTTATGTAACGATTAGCACCTCTTCTTTTAGGAGAGGTGCTTTCTACATTCATTTTATTTATTTTCCTAAAACAAATAAAACCTACTTGTTTTATAGGAATTGTATGTTATTATAAAGGAAATAAATTGAATGTTTTTACATATTTTAACTAAAATTCAATCATTTTTTCTTGATATCTAAATGAAAGGAGGTTGTCCATGTGGAAATAGACATCGATTTTATGAGGGAACAAATTCCACTATTCCTCGATAGCGCACTATTAACTTTAAAAATCGCATGTATCGCCATTATCATTTCATTACTTATTGCGAGTATAAATGGTTTAATTTTGTTCTTTCGAGTTCGCATTCTACATAAATTCGTTCGCGCTTATGTGGAAGTAGCCCGAAATACACCTTTACTCATTCAATTATTTTTCTTATATTTCGGTTTACCATCCTTAGGCATTAAATTATCTAATTTTTCAATCGCATTACTTGCAATGTGTTTTTTAGGTGGTGGATATATGACAGAGGTCATTCGATCTGGTCTCGATTCAATATCTAAAAGCCAAGTGGAATCTGGATATGCCATTGGACTAAATAAATGGCAACTATTTAGATTTGTAGTTTTACCGCAAGCTACAACTATTTCTGCACCAGCCTTATTTGCAAATTTTATCTTTTTATTAAAAGAAACATCTATCGTTTCTTCAATCGCTGTTCCTGAATTGTTGTATACAACAACAAATTTGATTTCAATTTATTACAAGACATCTGAGATGCTCATTATGTTAACAGCTTCCTATATCTTTCTTTTTGTACCACTATCATTTCTACTATCTTGGTTAGAAAGGAGAAATCGTTATGGGCAATTCGGGCATTAATCTACTAATAGAATCACTCCCGCAATTGCTAAAGGGACTAGAACAAACACTATTCATTGCATTATTTACTATCATCATTAGTACAATTGGTGGCATTCTATTTGGAATTATTCGTACATCAAAGATTACTATTTTAAGATTTATTTCAAGGACTTATATTGAATTATTTCGTTCTATTCCAATCCTTGTTTGGTTGTTTCTTTTCTTTTTTGGTCTTCCAATCGCTCTAGGGATAGATGTTTCTAGCACAGTAGCCGCTGTTACAGCTCTATCATTATGGGGAATCACAGAAATTGGAGAAATCGTAAGAGGAGCACTTCAATCCTTACCAAAGGGGCAAGTAGAAGCTGGAAAATCTATCGGAATGAATAAGAAGCAATTATATCAATATGTACTCATTCCTCAAGCAATACGGCGAATGATTCCAGCTACAATAAACATATTCATTCGTATTATTCAAACAACTTCTTTAACCGTTTTAATTGGCGTAACTGAAGTCATAAAAGCCGGGCAACAAATTGTAGAACGAACAGGAGAAGCATTTCTCATATACGGTTGCTTATTTATTTTCTATTTCTTACTTTGCTATCCATTATCTATTTGGTCAAGAAAACTGGAAACAAGATGGATATAGACAATTCAATAGTTCGAGAGGAGAAGAAATATGACCGCTCCATTGTTACAATTACAAAACATCTATAAGTCATACGGTGATAACCCTGTTTTAAGAGACGTAAGCTTACAAGTATCTTCCGGAGAAGTCATCGTTATTTTAGGGCCAAGTGGCTGCGGAAAAAGTACATTATTGAGGTGCTTAAATGGGCTTGAAGAAATACAAAGTGGGCACATGCTTTTTCATAACGCTCCCCTTCCGAAAAACGATGGTAACTGGCAAAAACTTCGTCAAAAAATCGGAATGGTCTTTCAAAGTTATCATTTATTTCCGCATATGACTGTTTTAGAAAACATTTTACTCGGTCCCCTAAAAGTACAAAAACGAAATAAAAATGAAGTATTGAAGCAAGCAGAACAATTATTACTAAAAGTAGGTTTACTAGAGAAGAAAGATGCCTATCCAAGAGAGTTATCTGGCGGGCAACAACAACGTATTGCAATTGTTCGCACTCTCTGTATGAATCCTGAGGTCATTTTATTTGATGAAGTAACAGCTGCATTAGATCCTGAAATGGTCAAAGAAGTATTAGAAGTCATTATGAACTTAGCTAAACAAGGTATGACAATGTTAATCGTCACTCATGAAATGGGATTTGCAAAAGCTGTCGCTGATCAAATTATTTTCATGGATGAAGGAGAAATTTGTGAAATAGGAGATCCAACTACTTTTTTCACATCTCCACAAACAGAACGTGCCCAACATTTCTTAAATCAATTTTTCTATATTGAAACGGTGAAAGGAAGAGATATTATATGAAAAAGTTACTAACATTTATTATTATCGGGCTGCTTTCTATTTTAGTCGTTGCATGTGGTTCAAATGAAAAGAAAACAGAAAAAACCTCGGCAAAACCAAGTGGAAAAATTGAACAAATAAAAGAGCGCGGTGAACTAGTCGTTGCTGTTTTTACAGATAAACCACCATTCGGTTATGTTGACAAAGATGGTAAAAATGTTGGATTTGAAATTGATATGGCAAAACGGTTTGCAAAAGACTTACTAGGTGATGAATCAAAAGTGAAATTTGTTCCCGTTGAAGCAGCAAGCCGTATTCCATATTTACAATCTGATAAAGTAGATTTCGTATTAGCAAATATGACTGCAACAGATGAGCGAAAAAAGGTCGTTGATTTTACAAATCCACATTTAAAAGTAGCTGTGCAAGTGCTTGTTAAAGATGGTAGCCCTATTCAATCTGTAAAAGATTTAGAAGGCAAAAAAGTAATTGTAACAAAGGGTACAACTGCAGATATTTATTTAACAAAAAATATGAAAAATGTAGAACTAATTAAGTTCGATAAAAATACAGAAGCTTTACAAGCACTAAAAGATGGCCGTGCTGATGCATATGCGCAAGATAATCTTGTCCTTCTATCTTGGGCAAATAAAAATCCTGGATTCCACTTATTAAAAGACAAATTAGGTGGAGATGACTTAATTGCTATAGCAGTGAAGAAGGGCAACAAAGAAGTGCATGATTGGGTAAATAAAGAACTTGAAAAACTAGGAAAAGAAAACTTCCTACATACACTATATGACAAACATCTAAAAGAAGAATTCGGTCCTCAGATTAGTCCTGAATCCGTTGTTACTGAGGGCGGTAAAACAAATTAAATAAAGCCCATTTGTATGAAATATACTCTTCATACGAATGGGTTTTTACTCTATTATATAGTGTTGTAAACATGCCTTCTCCTCAAAACCTACTTTCTTGTACAATTTCATAGCACCTTCATTATTCGTATTCAAACATAGTTCTATCATCTCCATTCCTTGGAAGGAGAAAATATGCTGAATCGCAGCTCGTAATAAACGCTCACCAACACCTTTTCCTCTACTCTCTTTAGATGTTGCAATAAATTCAATATGCGCTTCGTGAAACTCCGGATTTACTTCAACATATACATAACCTTCTAACTTATCATTCTTCATACTTACAAATAATTTATTCGTATCACCTAAACGTTCAATGATTTCATTTCCTTCATAATATGTATGTGGAAAAACATGATTATGTAAAGAGCTAAACTGCTCAAATACTGGTGGTGAAATTTCTTCTATATTACATATAACACGTTGTCCCACACTATTATTTAAAATGAGAATACTATGTCGATCTTGTTCTTTAGCACGTAAATCCTTCATTAAACGAGCACAATTATTATTTTCCACATGATAAAAACCATAAAATTTTTCAATATGAAAGGGTACCTTTTCTATAAGTTTCTTCCACATATGTACAGCAACTTCTTCCCAATTCTCTGCTTTAATAAAAGGTCCCCATATTTCTGTACATTTCTTTACTTCATCCACATCAAACCCCAATACACCAATTATTTTATTATCCTCATAAGTAATAACAAAAGATCTTTCCCATCCTATATCAGAAAAGTCATGAAGAATTGTATGTAACAACTCCTCTTTCTCATCTCCGCAATAACCAACATGATGAGTAGCATCTTTATTCATACTTGCAATAAATGATGCAATCTCTTCAATCTTTAAAGTAGAACTAATATTCATACCCTCTCCTCCTTCTCTAATATATTTACACTTTTTCTATTCATATCCCTTCTAATATAAAAAAGACGTTATCATAAGCACATTTCAAAATGAATTTGCTATGATAACGCCTTTTGAATAATCGTATAATAAGATGAAACGTTATTTATTTTTTAAATATATTTCTTCTAAACACAAACATACTAAGTGCAGATAAAACTAATGCCAGGCCACCAAATAAAGATACATTATTTTCTTGTCCACCTGTTGCTGCTAAAGATTTTTCACTTTCTTCTTTCTTCCTGCTAACTTGTTTATCTGACACATTTTCTTTCGCTGCCTGCTTCACTATTTCCTGTGCTTGCACCGCTTCATTGTTCTGAACAGTAGCTGTTCCTAATTCATTTGAGCCCTCTGTTTGTTTCTTAACGTTTGCTTCTGGTTTGTTTATGTTTCCATCCTCTGTTACAAGTTCACTTGCCTCTTCTTTTGGCTTCTCTACTTCTGCCTCTGATTTACTTTCTTCTTCTTTCGGCTTCTCTACTTCCTCCCCTGGCTTACTTGCCTCTTCTTTTGGCTTCTCTACTTCTGCCTCTGATTTACTTTCTTCTTCTTTCGGCTTCTCTACTTCCCCCCCTGGCTTACTTGCCTCTTCTTTCGGCTTCTCTACTTCTGCCTCTGATTTACTTTCTTCTTCTTTCGGCTTCTCTATTTCTGCCTCTGGTTTACTTTCTTCTTTCGGCTTCTCTACTTCTGCCTCTGGTTTACTTTCTTCTTCTTTCGGCTTCTCTACTTCTACCTCTGGTTTACTTTCTTCTTCTTTCGGCTTCTCTACTTCTGCCTCTGGTTTACTCTCTTCTTTCGGCTTCTCTACTTCTGCCTCTGGTTTACTTTCTTCTTTCGGCTTCTCTACTTCTGTCTCTGGTTTACTTTCTTCTTCTTTCGGCTTCTCTACTTCTGCCTCTGGTTTACTTTCTTCTTCTTTCGGCTTCTCTACTTCTGTCTCTGGTTTACTTTCTTCTTTCGGCTTCTCTACTTCTGTCTCTGGTTTATTTGCTTCTTCTTTTTCTGGCGACTCAATTTTTTCTACAATATTTTGAGTTACTTCACCGCTGAACCATATGCCAAGCCCATAATAACTCGTTCCATCGAAAGCAAACTCATATTTTTTCTCTCCTGGAGTACTCCACACAATTGTCCCCTCTTCTTCATTGATTGTTCCGCCTTCACTTTTCAGTGTAATATCCGCAAGAGGATTATCTTCCACATCATGAACAGGAATTTTCACCACTTGATTCACTTGAGCATCTTCTAATATAATTTTTTGTCTTCTAAGATCAATTGTACTCCATTGAGATAGTTGGATAATTGGTTTTACATCAAGAATTTCATTCCCAGGCAACTTTAATTTAATAAGGTCTAGCATCGAGCTAAAAATTGTTATATCTTTAATTTTATTGTCTGACAAATCTAAAAATCTTAATTCTTTAGCTTTAGTTAATGGCGTTACATCCACTATTTTATTCCCTTTAATTTCTAATTCATCCATTTTAGTTATCCCACTAATTTCTTCCAAGCTACTAATGTCATTATTGTTTATTATTAGTATCCCTAAATTTTTGAGTTCTTGTATTCCTTGAAGAGATTCATTATTAATTTTATTAGCTGAAACATTTAACTTCTTCAACGAATTTAATGTAAATAATGGTTTTATATTTTGGTTGTTATTGTTGTTTATATTTAATACTGCAAGCTTTTCTAACTTAGCTAACGGCTCTAAATTTTCTATTTTATTATTCGCTAAATTCACTGACTTCAAGTTTTTCAAATTCGAGATAAAATCTATATGTTTTAACTCAAATTTTTCTAATGTCAGGTCTTCTAAATTTGTCATATACTCTAATCCAGATAAATCTGTTATTCCATTATTCTGTCCATCCGTTATCTTCAATGTTTTAACCTTTAATAAATCCTCTTTCGCAATAGGTGTATTCAAATCCGTCCTACCTAAACTATGTTTATTAATATGCTCTCTTAGTTTTTTATCTGGAATAACACTTAAATCTGCTTGTGTTGCCACTATTTTTTGAATAACTGTTCCATTAAAGCGTATTTTATTTTCTGAAGAACCTGTTTCTAAATTGAACTCATATGATTTCTCACCAGGACTGTCCCATTTTACAAACCCATTATTATGTGTTCCACCTTCACTTACCCATCCAATATTTTGAAGAGGTTCGCCATTTAAATCGTATATAGGAATCTTGATATTCTCATTTGCTACTCCTTCATTTAAAAAGACTTTTTGTCTATGCACTTTAACTACAAAGCGCTTCCCAAACTCTTGAATAGGTCTTACATCAGAAATTTCATTTGAATTTAAATTAAGTTCATACAAATTAGTTAGCTCACTAAGTGATGAGACATCAGAAATATAATTTTCTTCTAAATCAAGTGATTGTAAGTTTTTCATTTTAGCTAACGGTGTAATGTCCCTAATTTCTGCATCGCTCACTGCAAGCTGAGTAAGACTCTCCATTTTACTAATAGATTCCAGATTAGTAATGTTATTATTTCCAATCCATAATTCCTTTACCTTATTTAACTGTTCAATTCCTGTTACATCACTAATATTATTATTATCTAAATACAATTTACCTAGAGATGACATTGTAAATAGCGGCTTAATATCTTCAATTTTATTACCAACTAAATCTAATGCTCTAACTTTTTTCAATTTACTTAATGGCTTCAGATCAATAATTTTATTATTTCTTAAAGAAAGCTCTTGAATCTTATTCAGCCCAACAATTGGCTCAATGTTTCCAATTCGATTAGAGAAAAGATCTAAAGACTTCAAATTATTCAAATTAGCAATTGGCGATAAATCACTCACTTCAGATTCATGTAATCTAAAGGTTTCCAAATTTACCATATGCTCTAAACCGGCTAAATTATTAATACCCTTCCCACCATATACCGCTAGTTCTTTAATTTGTAGTGCATCGGCTTTCGTTATTGGTGCATTTATATCTTTTCGACCTAAAGCATTTTGATTAATGTATTGTTGTAATTTTTTATCCACTACTATATTTTTTGTCTCTTCTTTTTGTTCTTCTTTATTTTCTTTTTGTTCTTCCTGAACATGATTTTCTATGCTTGTAGTATTTACTTCAAATTGCACTTGATATTTCTCATTATATCCCATTGTCGGAATGTAAATATGCATTTGCATATTATATCTTTTTCCTAATTCTCCAACTTCAAATTGAATAACCTTCGTCCCATTTTTCTTTTTATCCTCTGATATTACTTTTACATCATGAAACACACCAGAAGTATGAATATCTTCTGTTTTCAAGTATTGGAAGAAATCACTATCACTTAACGTTGCTGTTACAATTTTCTTCCCATTCTTGATTGTTAATTTAGGATCTTTTATATAAACAGCTGCCATAGACTCTTCATTCGTTTTATCTTTATATGCTTTAATAACAGCATCATATGTACCATCTTCTAAAGTCTGTCCAGTTTTATTCGCCTCAATTGCTACAGCTGCTAACGCAGGTGTTGAGTATGTAGCAAACGGCAACGCCAACGTCGCTGCTATTAACATTGCATTTATATGTTTTCTTTTATTGTTCTTCAACCTTACATCTCCTCCAAAATATATAATTCAAAATGTAATCATTTCTCGAATAAATGATAATGATTTTCATTTTCAATGTCAACTAACAATATAAATATTTCGCAAAAATTTCTTAAAAACTTCACAAAAAAATAACCCCTTTATAAGGGGTTATGCCATTTTCTCTCCAGATTCTTCTTTAAAAAAGCTTTTCATCGCATGGAATACATCTGCTTTTTGCTTTAAAATATAATATCTGAAATTCTCATCTTTAATATTTTTATAAGCTGACATAAGTGTACTATGGCGGTTGTACTGATTCACTTCCCCATATCCAAACATATTACACTTCTTCATTAACTCTTCAACAAGTTTTACACATCTAGCATTATCTGATGTTAAATTATCACCGTCTGAAAAATGGAATGGATAAATATTATAGCGGTCTGGTGAGTATTTATTATCAATTAGCTCGAGTGCTTTTTTATATACAGAAGAACAAATCGTTCCCCCACTTTCGCCTTTTGAGAAAAACTCTTCTTCTGTAACTACTTTTGCCTCCGTATGATGGGCAATAAACTCAATATCTACTGTTTCATACTTCGTTCGTAGAAATCTTGTCATCCAGAAAAAGAAACTACGTGCCATATACTTCTCCCATATTCCCATCGATCCACTTGTATCCATCATCGCTAATACAACTGCTTTTGAATCTGGTTTTAATACTTCATTCCAAGTGCGGAACTTTAAATCTTCTTGGTGAATTGGGTGGAAGGATGCTTTACCACGCATTGCATTTCGTTTATATGCAGATATCATTGTTCGTTTCTTATCAATATTTCCCCATAATCCAGTTTTTCTAATATCATTAAATTCAATATGTTCAATCCGGTTTTCATCCATTTCTTTTCTCTTTAAATTAGGCAGCTCCAACTCTTTGAAAAACGCTTGCTCTAATTCTAGAATAGAGACTTCAGCTTCATAATAATCTTCTCCAGCCGCATCCCCTGCTCCTTGCCCTTTTCCTGGTCCTTTTTGCTTTTGACCACCTGATCCATCTCTCGCAACGACATCACCAACTTTGCTGTCACCATTTCCTTGCCCAACGTGTTTGTTTTTATCATAATTGTATCTAATCTTATATTCATCTAGAGAACGAATTGGTATTTTTACAACATCCTTGCCATTAGACATAACTATACTTTCTTCTGTTACAAGATCGGGTAAATTATTCTTAATTGCCTCTTGTACTTTCTCTTGATGGCGTTGTTGGTCGTCATATCCTTTGCGATGGAGGGACCAGTTTTCCTGTGAAATCGTATAATTTGGTTGGTTTTCTTCACCCATTTCTTTCCCTCCTTACTGTATTTGTCTTCCCCTATGAACAGTAAGCTAGAAATTTTGTTTTGTAATGTGCAAGCTAGAATGAAAGGTAACTGCCCATCGAAATTCATCCCATAAACATATATAACGTTTTTCATATAATACTCCGAGCATTCTAAACAAAATTTTGCCACTCACATAATAGAAAGAAATATTCAGCCGCTGATAAGAAAGAAACACAATGCATAGTTGCACACATTTTCACTTTGCAACATATTGTATTGTGTTGGCTTTTTTCGTATGAATGGTTGGTTACTCTATCATATGCATATTGTAAAAATAATTGACAATAAATTCATGAAATTGCATCTTAATTTATTACATTTGGACAAGGTATGACACTTTACACATATGAATGGATAATAAAACGCTGTCCCGCAAAATACAAGAGACAGCGTTTTGTTATCAAACTATCGGTTTAGCAGACTACCTACATAGCGTAATAATTCATTCGCAGATGAAGAATTATAGCCGTGCTCATCAATTAAGCGTGCAACAACATCATTGATTTTCTTAAGCTGATTTTCGTCTGGCGTTTTCGTTGATGTTGTAATTTTCACTATATCTTTTAAATCAGCAAATAGTTTTTTCTGAATCGCTTCGCGAAGACGCTCATGTGAATTATAATCAAAGCGTTTTCCTTTACGCGCATAAGCAGAAATGCGAATTAAAATTTCTTCACGGAATGCTTTCTTAGCATTTTCTGAAATTCCAATTTGCTCCTCAATTGAGCGCATTAGCTTTTCATCTGGACTCATTTCTTCACCTGTTAATGGATCACGTAATTTCGACTTATTGCAATATGCTTCAACGTTATCTAAGTAATTATCCATAAGTGTCTTCGCTGATTCTTCATATGAATACACGAATGCTTTTTGTACTTCTTTCTTCGCAATTTCATCATATTCTTTTCTCGCTAATGAGATGAAATTCATATAACGCTCTCGATCTTCATTACTAATTGACGGATGCTGATCCAACCCGTCTTTGAGCGATCTAAGTACATCTAATGCGTTAATAGATGGTACCTCTTTTCGAATAATTGTAGAGGAAATTCGGTTAATAACATAACGAGGATCAATACCTCTCATACCTTCATCTTGATATTCACGTTGCAACTCCTCTACATCAATCGCATTATAACCTTCTACCGTTTCTCCATCATATAAACGCATCTTTTTAATTAAATCAATATCCGGACGCTTCGGATCTTTTAAACGAGTTAAAATCGTAAACATTGCTGCAACGCGAAGTGTATGTGGTGCAATATGAACATTGGATACATCACTTTCACGAATCATTTTTTCATAAATATGTTCTTCTTCACTCACTCGTAAATTGTATGGAACTGGCATTACAATAATTCTTGAGTGCAATGCTTCATTTTTCTTGTTTGCTATGAAGGAACGATACTCCGTTTCATTCGTATGCGCTACAATTAATTCATCTGCTGAAATAAGCGCAAATCTTCCCGCTTTGAAATTCCCCTCTTGCGTAAGCGATAATAAATGCCATAAAAACTTCTCATCGCATTTTAACATCTCTTGGAATTCCATCATCCCACGGTTTGCCTTATTCAATTCTCCATCGAAGCGATACGCTCGTGGATCTGATTCTGAACCATATTCTGCAATTGTTGAAAAGTCCAGACTACCTGTTAAATCGGCAATATCTTGTGATTTAGGATCAGACGGACTAAATGTACCAATCCCTGTACGGCGATCTTCCGAGAAGAAAATACGCTCTACAACTACATCCTCAATTCTTGAACCATATTCTTGCTCTAGACGCATAACGTTTAGCGGTGATAAATTCCCTTCGATTCTAACTCCATACTCATCAAAGAAATCATCTCGTAAATGATGCGGAATTAAATGAAGTGGATCTTCATGCATTGGGCAGCCTTTAATTGCAAAAATTGCTCCTCGATCTGTTCGTGAATATGTTTCTAATCCTCGTTTCAGCATCGTAACTAATGTTGATTTCCCTCCACTAACAGGACCCATTAATAATAAAATACGTTTTCTAACATCTAATCTTTTTGCAGATGGATGAAAATATTCCTCTACAAGACGTTCTAAAGCATCCTCTAATCCAAATAGCTGATTACTAAAGAAGTTATACTTTCTTCTACCATCTACTTCTTCAATTCCAGCATCTTTTATCATATTGTAAATGCGAGAGTGTGCTGTTTGAGCCACCCATGGTCTTTCCTTCACAAGCTCCAAATACTCCGCAAACGTACCTTCCCATTGTAAGCGTTCTTCTGCTTCTCGATGCTGTTCAATTTTTTTTAGAATATCCATTATAGCTCCTCCCCCATCTCCTTGTTCAATCGGATTATTATAAAAGGTATGCTAGGATGTCCTCAAACATTCTTTAAATCAAAATGAAATATACAGTAGTGATATAAAATTCTCTCCAAAATTCAAAGAAAATTCTGTATAATATAGGTATTAAAGTTTTTACACCGCTATTCATTTTAAATAAATTCTTTTCTTCCAAGAACCTTACATACATTTCGATTCATATTTAAGATTCTCAAACTGAAAAATAGGAGGGATATTAGTATGAAATTATTATTAATTTTAGGTGTATCACTCACATTTCTTACAGCTATTTTTACATCTGGTTACAATGATAAACCTGGTACACATAAAAAGTGATGTGCTTCTAAGCACATCACTTTTTTTATCAATCATTTATAATACACATTTTCCATATCATATTTTGATAAAGGTCGGCTATAATAATAACCTTGCACAAACTTCACATTCTTTTCCTTCAAAAATTGTATTTGTTCCGCTTTTTCTACTCCTTCTGCAATTACATTCAATTCCAAAGTATGAGCTAAATGAATAATTGCAGCTGTAATATTCGTATCGCGTTCATCTACATGTATACCTTCCATAAAAGAACGATCGATTTTCAGCGTATCAATTGGATATGTTTTTAAATAACTTAAAGATGAATATCCCGTCCCAAAATCATCTAAATGAATCTTTAAATTTTGTTCTTTTAATTGTAGCAATACTCTTTTCGATATGTCTTTATGTATAAGGGCTCCTTCGGTAACCTCTATCGCTAATAGATGAGCTGGTACATTGTACTTATGTAAAGCACGTGTAATCATTTCTATTAATGTAATAGAGCGAAAGTGCCTGGCTGAAATATTAACTGCAATTGGGACAACTTCATATCCTTTATTTAACCATTCACGTATTTGCCGACACACTTCATTTACTACCCATTCATCAAGCTTAATAATAAATCCTGTTCTTTCTGCTAGCGGAATAAATTGATTAGGAGAGACAAATCCTAATTCTTTGTTCTCCCACCTTATTAAAGCTTCCATACTAGCAATTTTTTTCGTTTCAATATTAATTTGCGGCTGATAATATAAGAAGAATTCATTTTTTTCTATAGCTCGATGTAATTGGTTTTCTATTATAAATCGTTGTTCACGCTCACAATCTAATCCACTGCAATAAAAATGATAATGCCCTTTTCCTTTTTCTTTCGCTTTTTCCAAAGCAGCATCAACTCTTTGGAATAATATTTTTTCATCTTCTCCATCTGTTGGAGCCATTACAATTCCGATTGACGCACTTAAATATACGTCCTCTTCTTCGATTACAAAATGTTCACTTATCTTTTTTTGTATGCTTTTTGTAACTACCTCTACATGTTCTTTCGTTATGTTTTCTATTAACATAACGAATTGATCATCGTGTTCTCTAAATAAGTGCATACCGGCTATTTGGAAACTACTTAAACATTCTGTAACTTTCTGTAATACTTTATCTCCTTCTTTATGGCCAAAAGTATCATTAATAAGGTGAAATTCATCTAAATCTATAAAGATAAACGCAAAATCTATCTTCTCATTTAAAAAATCATTTAATTTATTTGCACATGAAATTCTATTCATTAACCCTGTTAACTGATCATAATAAGCTAAATATTCTGTTCGCATTTCATTTAATACTTGCCTTGTAACATCCCTCGTAACAATATATACCCCAACAATTTCACCGTTCACAATAATTGGAACAGTTCTCAAAGAAATATAGAGCTCGTACCCTTCTTTATGAACATATTTCTTTGAAACAATTTGCTTTGCTCTTCCTTGCAGGGCTCCTTTAAATATAATTTGAAAATCTTTTTCATATTCTTTATTAATAAATTCAAAAATAAATTTATTATGTAATTCTTCATATCGGTATCCAAATATTTCATACGTTGCTGGATTTGCATATGTAATTCTACCTATAGAATCTATAGATATAATGGAGTCATTATTATATTCTAGTAATGACTTAAATAACATTTGTTTTTCCTCTATCTCAATCTTCTCCTCAATTTGAGCTGTGATATCCCTCGTGATACAAATAATAAACTGACATACTCCTTCTTCGTCGAATACGGGATTAAGTGAAGACTCATAATGTAAATTACCAGTTGCTAAACTAATTACATCACGAAAAGTATAAGCTCTCGCTTCTTTTACTGCTTTTGTATATTGCTTTTGTAATATTTTTGCTTTATCTACGGATAATACTTCTGCAAACGTTTTTCCATAACATTCTTCGCTTAGCTTCGCATAATCCATACCTATCTTATTTACATAAATATATTTAAAGGTTTCATCATCCATAACTTTCATAATAAATACTAAATCTTGAATAGCGTGTAATAAGCCTCTTCTTATTAAATCCATATCTATCATACTTAAAAAGGTATTTTGATTACGATATTGTTCCTTCATATTTATCTCAACCCGTCTAATCTATTTTTATTCATATATCCCATTCTATATGAATATGTACCCTTTTTTAAATGTATGATGATATATTTATTTTTATTTTAAGAAAAAAAGTCGCCATATGGCGACTTTTAATAAACAATTTCTAAATCTAATCCTGGATAATTTTGTTGACGGAACGCTTCATAAATTAAAATAGCTGCTGTATTAGATAAATTTAATGAACGCACTTTATCAGTCATTGGAATACGTAAACAATGATCGAAATTTTCTTCGATTACATTAGCTGGTAAGCCGTTTGTTTCTCTTCCAAATACAAAATAGTAATCCTTCTCACGTTTGCTATAATCAAATGCTGTATGAGCTTTCTCGCCATACTTTGTTAAATAGAAGAATTCACCGTCTTTATTTTTCTCATAAAATTCTTCAATTGAATCATAATACGTAACTTTCACGTGCTGCCAATAATCTAATCCTGCACGCTTTAACATTTTATCATCCGTTGAAAATCCAAGCGGTCTAATCAAATGCAATTCTGTTCCAGTTGCTGCACAAGTACGAGCAATATTCCCTGTATTTGCTGGAATTTCTGGTTGATATAAAACAACATGTACTCCCACGCGATATTCACCTCTGTTTTTTGTCTACTACGTATTATACCACTTGAGCGAAAAATCTCTACCCATTAATAATGTGAAAGAATTTATATTTCATTTGTGGTGTATATTTACTAGAATCTTCATAGTTCCAATAACGCCGACGGCTATTCGCTGAATGTGCATTTACAAGTGGCATACCATCTGCATCTTTTGCTACTACAATCGTCGTATGATTCCACCTACCATCATCCTCGAAATCATAAGCAATGACATCACCAAGAATCAAGTCCTCTGGTCTTTCTACTGCTTCTGCTCGAAGCCCAGTTGTAGCACCTGACAAATACCAATAAAAAGAGTGTGCGACAGCCCAGCTCCAACTCCACTGATTCTCCCTTTGCCACCAACCTTTACGAATATTAGGATATCCATTCATTGGTACTTCTCCAGTATGAAGACATTGAGAAATAAAATTCGTACAATTATCAGGGAAATTACGATATACAGGGTTTCGATCATCCCACCAACGCTCTGCATATTTAACTGCCTCTAAACGGTTATACTGATAAGAACCATACTTCTCTTTTATAACTTCTCTTTCTAACGTCTCACTCATTCCAACTGCTTCTGGCACTTCAATAGCATAATCACCTATTACCTGGCTATTATTTAAATAAACTCTTCGTTTTAATTGTTCCTCTTCGATATAAAATAATTCTTTATGCTTAATTAAATATTTAAAATGTATTTGATAATCAATTTCTTGATGATTGCTATTATTTAATTGTCTCATGAAAGAAACGTCCGCAGTTGCTTTCACTATCTCTGCATTACGCTTTTGAAACAATTTTTTCTTTCTCTGTGCTATTTGTAATAAATCTTCAGCAATACCGTCTACATTTGTTCGTTTTTCTGTTATATATGCTAAAAATTGTTGCACTTGCTTTTCAATATTTATTTTTACAACCATTTCGTCTCCCTCCCATATTACAATATGAAAAAGGGAGATATTATCTACTCTTTTTTCTGCGCTAACAATTCAAGCCCGCGATTCATTTCATGAAGAACCTCTTCATCTTTCTCACGTTGCATCGCTTTTTCAATGGCTTCGCCCACGCCATCTCCACCAATTTTTCCAAGTGCCCATGCCGCTGTTCCGCGAAGTACTGGTCTTGGATCATCTTTCATAACACCTATTAAATCAGGAATTGCTGATGCTTCTTTAAAATGTGCAAGTGCCAAAATCGCATTTCGTTGCAACGGCTTTTTACCTCTCCATGAACCAGACATAATTCCATATTTTTCTTTAAAATCACGATTACTAATTGTTAAAAGTGGTGTTAATAACGGCTTAACTAACTCAGGATCTGGTTCCATCTCAGGGTGGTTATGAAAATCCATTCCTTTATTTTTTGGACAAACAGTCTGACATGTATCACATCCATATATACGGTTTCCTATTTTGTCACGATATTCTTCCGGTAGGAATCCTTTCGTCTGTGTTAAAAATGCAATACATTTCTTCGAGTCTAACTGTCCTCCTTGTATTAAAGCACCTGTAGGACAAATATCAATACATTTTGTACAGCTTCCACATTGATCTTCTATTGGTTGGTCTGGTGGGAATGGAACGTTTGTAATCATTTCTCCTAAATATACATACGAACCAAATTCAGGTGTAATGATAGCGCAATTCTTACCGCTCCATCCAATACCCGCACGCTCCGAAACAGCTCGATCACTTAATTCACCCGTATCAACCATTGACTTAACTTCTATATCGGGAAGTTTTTCGATTAAATATGCTTCTAATTTTTGCAAACGATCTCGTAACACAAGATGATAATCTTGTCCCCAAGAGGCACGACAAAAAATCCCACGGCGTTCTCCACGCTTACTTAATGGTGCATTTTTTAATTTTGAAGGATACGCTAATGCAATCGCAATAATTGATTTTGCACCAGGTAGTAGAAGCTGTGGGTTCGTTCTCTTTTCTATATCAGGCTCTTCAAATCCAGATTGATAATTTAATTGTTGCTGTTGGATTAAGCGCTGCTTTAATTCCTCAAATGGTGAAGCACTAGCAAAGCCTATTTTATCTATACCAATTGTTTTACTATACGCAATTACATCTTGCTTTAATTGTTCAAAATCCATTCTTAATCGCCTCCTCAGATGAATCCATCCCTTATGTAACGACTATATTGGTTAGCAATTCACTTTTGGAATACTATTCTTTACTTCTATTTTCGCATACAATTATATTTTTCAAACATTAAAAAACGCAATGCCTCGTTTATCTTAGAAACGAAACACTGCGTTGATCACAATTTATAGAAAAACATTTAATAAAATTTGGAGCGGGTGAAGAGAATCGAACTCTCGACCAGAGCTTGGAAGGCTCTTGTTTTACCACTAAACTACACCCGCAAATATGAAATACATATAAGATATTAGAATAACTTATGTAAAGTAGTATAGCATGTAAAAAAAACGGAAGCAAGAATTTTATCGAAAAAAGTCGAAAAAGTGATGAGTATCTCATCACTTTTTCAATTCTTTATCAATCGCCTTCTTCATACTATCGAAATCAGGGTTTGCAAGATTTCCGTTTACATATACTGAAGGAGCACCTTGAACTTTTAATTTTTGAGCACGATCTGAATCTTTACGTACTTTTTCTTTTATATCTTTACTGTGTAAATCCTTCTTAAATTGTTCTACATCAACTTTCGGAAGCTTCTCTTTCACAATGTTAAGAAGTAATTCTTCTGTAATCCATTCTTCCGTGTCTTTCTTTTGACTTTGATAAATCTCATCATAGAAAGTCCAGAATGAATCTTTATCTTGTTTATAAATTGCTTCACCAGCTGCTGCGCCTAAATCAGAGTCTTTTCCGATAAACGGGAAGTTAATAAAATATAACTGCACTTTACCTTTATCAATATACTCTTCTTTTAATCGTGGTAATACTGTTACATCCCAAGTACGACACGCAGGACATTTGAAGTCTCCAAATTCAACTACCTTAACTGGTGCATCATCTTTCCCTAAAGATTGTTGTGTGGAATAAGCAAACATCTCATTCCCTTTATCTTTTTTGTCATTTATGATGCTATACGCAATTGTTCCGATTACAATCAATACTGCGATAGAAAAAACTATACCAAGAGCCATGAGTTTATTTGATTTCATATACATTCCTCTTTAAATTCATATTCTGTATACAGCATTGTACACAATACACATAATATCAACACTTATATACGTCACGCAATGAACACGCTCACATAAATTACAAAAATACAACATTTGTGACGATATTGTGTCACAAATTGTCACAATTTATCCAAAAAAAGAAGCTCCTATGTAGGAACTTCCCTTAGCTTACTGCTTTTTCACGCGCATTATTTAACATCGACTGCTCTGTTTTTATATCATGACGAATTACTAATTTCTCACTAACTGCTTGCACATACTCATCATGATTGATGTAGCCTTCTTTCTCCATCAATCTCAAAACGACATTTCGTCTCTCTACGGCCTTATCATAATTTTGTGCAGGTGAGTAATAAGCAGGTGCTTTTACTACAGCAGCCATCATTGCACTTTCAGCCAGCGTTAATTGGTCCACCTTTTTACCGAAATAAAGGTTTGCCGCTTTTTCAATTCCCCATGCTCCTTCTCCGTAATAAATATTACTTACATACAATTTTAAAATTTCATCCTTCGTAAATGTACGTTCAATTTTTTTCGTATAGAAAATCTCTTTCCACTTACGAGAAAATGTACGTTCATTCGTTAAAAAAGCATTTTTGGATAACTGCTGTGTAATTGTGCTTCCGCCTTGCACAACACCACCAGCCTTTATATTCTCAACAGACGCTCTGACAATCGCTATATAATCTAAACCATTATGATGATAAAACCTTTTATCTTCTGTCGCAATAAATGCGTGTGTTAATGATTCTGGCACCTCTAACTTAGCCGGTACATGTAATTTACTAATATCACTTTGCTCGATCATTACATTTCCAACGAATAATAATGTACAACTTAACAATAATAATAAAATAATGGCTTTATAAAAGAATTTAGTCATTGGATTTAATGCAACTTTTTGATGATAGTTCACCCTAGATAATACTCGTTCTTTCATCTTGAACACCTCTTTTCCACACAGCGTATAACTCTTACTTTAAGAATACCTTGTTGTAAAAAAACATCCCATCGATTTCTCTTACACGTACCTTACATCATTGTAAGGTATAAAAAAGTATTGTATCACAGTATTTTTTTATCTACTATTCATCTGAAATATTGAATATAGATTATGCTAAACCAATAGCAGAGTATACCTTAAGCCTATACTTCCCTATTAAAACACCCTATTTTCATTATATCATCTACAAATATATATATTTGTAAGTATCTAGTAATCTAAATGTATACAATATATCATACATTATACAGAACAAACGTTCCTAAAATCAACACTAGCACTATTATTATTTTGACCTTTTTCTTAAACAGTATACAAAAAAGAGTAGTGATTTGATTGTATCTCAAACCGGCTACTCTTTTCTTTACAATCTACCTATTAAATTATATGGCTGCACTTCCCACGTTTCGTACGGAATACAATGTGTTGCTCTCATCGCATCAAGCGTTCTAGATTTCATATGAGGACGCGTTATGTACCCATCTATGTTCTCTTCATTTAAAGCAACAAATTTAGCCTCTTGTATTTCTTCAGGTTGAATTTTTATTTCACCGCTCACGTATGCCACTTTAAAAACAACAGATAAAATATGCATAGAGGTATTATAATAAACCCCTGTAATTCCGATAGGCTTCACCGTTAAACCCGTTTCCTCAAACATTTCCCTACAAACTGCTTGATCGAGCGCTTCTCCTTCTTCCACCTGTCCTCCTGGCAACTCCCACGTATCCGCTCGCCAGTGTACCTTTGCTAATAACACCTCATTTGTTTCGTTAGTTAAATAGCCTGCTACGGCAACGATATGCTTCGGTGTTCTATGTTCCATATTAAACCTCCTAGAAATAATGATTATTTCATATATCCCTATAAGCATATTCCTTGTCTACAACAAAATACCTTTACTCATTCATCATCTTAATTAAATTCATAAAAAAGCCCCCTATCCGTTAAACGAACAGGGGGCTTCTATCGTATTATTCTCCTAAGTCTACGTTGTGGTAAACTTGTTGCACATCTTCTAGATCTTCTAATGCATCAACCATTTTTTCAAATTGTACTTGAGCATCTTCAGGAAGTTCTACATCACTTTGTGCAAGCATTGTTAATTCTGCAACTGTGAATTCTTCAACACCAGCATCTTTAAGTGCAGATTGTACAGAATGGAATTGATCAGGTTCAGCATACACGATAACAGCATCTTCTTCTTCTAGAATGTCACGTGCATCTACATCTGCTTCCATTAAAATTTCAAGAACTTCATCTGATGTTTTACCTTCAAGACCGATAACAGCTGTCGCATCAAACATGTAAGCTACAGAACCGTTTACACCCATGTTACCACTGTTTTTGCTAAATGCAGCTCGTACATCTGCTGCAGTACGGTTTACGTTATTTGTAAGTGTATCTACAATTACCATAGATCCATTTGGTCCGAATCCTTCATAACGAAGCTCGTCATAATTTTCTTCTGAACCGCCTTTTGCTTTTTCAACTGCACGATCAATAATTGTTCTTGGCACATTGTATGTTTTCGCACGTTCTAATACGACTCTAAGCGCTTGGTTTGACTCTGGATCTGGCTCACCTTGTTTTGCTGCCACATAAATTTCACGTCCAAATTTCGCGTATATACGGCTTGTATTTGCATCTTTTGATGCTTTTTTATCTTTAATATTATTCCATTTACGACCCATACTTTCCACTCTCTTTCCCGTTTTAAATCTACATAAAAATATTAATATGAAATATAATGTGTATTCAACACATTTTTAAAAGAAATATAAAAAGTTCATTTTTGATTCATATTACAGACATAATATAAATTACTATCATTTTGTTCTTTCGACAAGTTATATTATACATGAATTCCTACATTTATTACGAATTTTAGAATCACATAGTATAATTTAACAAAAAAGACGATATTGATTTCCATAATATTCCCTTAATTACTTTCTATCGTTGTATAATTAAAACAGGAAAAAATTTGAAGAAAAGATGAGGGGATAATTATGAAACATTCAAATGATCTTAAAGGAATTGGAGAGAAGTTAAACCCCACTATCTATCAAATAAGATTCATGAAATTAGGGGACTGGTTAAGTACTTCAGCACAAATGTGGGCGTGCCACTCAACTATGTACAAGTACAACAGAGAAGAATTTGAAAAGGAATTTTTAGAAATTACAAAATTAACAGCTGATAATGTGCTAATATCTACTGGTGGTATCGGATTGAACTTCATGTCACCGGGCTGGAGAAATTCTCTCTAGAGTACTCAAAGAGAATATTGTATATACAATATTCTGCTGACATTTTATAGAATACCGGAATGAAAAGGATAAAAACAAACATTCATTTTTATCCTTTTCATGTTTCGTAGTTTACTCACCGCACACTTTTTGTGCTTATTTTTTTGTGTAATGAAAACACAAAAAATCTCTATACAATTAGTATAGAGATTTTTTATTACGCCGTTCATGATACCGATGGTCGGGGTCGAACCGACACTCCCGAAGGAACACGATTTTGAGTCGTGCGCGTCTGCCAATTCCGCCACATCGGCACAAAAGAAAGGCGGCAACCGGATTTGAACCGGTGGTAAAGGTTTTGCAGACCTCTGCCTTACCACTTGGCTATGCCGCCATGTTAAATTTTATTGGAGCGGAAGACGGGATTCGAACCCGCGACCCCAACCTTGGCAAGGTTGTATTCTACCACTGAACTACTTCCGC
>NZ_JAGXJT010000218.1:0-252 GCF_019091205.1 Bacillus sp. GbtcB14 | reverse complement strand
ATCCTCCAGAGAACAACTAGAAAATAGTATCAGAATTTTACCTCCAATTACTGCGTCCGTCCTCTTCTATCTGATCAGCCCCTATATTTCTCAACATTAGGGGGAGGCCTATTTATACATATTATCGGCGGACCCCCGGGCGGTATCGTATATATAGTACGGTAGTCTTGTGTGCTATACTCAGCAATATATGGTTAAACGTAAGTGACTGATATATTTTGTCCTTCTTCATAACCTGTCCTGAGTATCTGC
>NZ_JAGXJT010000217.1:0-253 GCF_019091205.1 Bacillus sp. GbtcB14 | reverse complement strand
TAGGGGTAATTAAAGATAATTTCTACGACTAGGGATTTAACTATAGTAAAAATAATTCGCTTCGTCCGTTTAGTACTATAGGAATTACATATTTTAATAAAATAAGTAGTTATACTATATATAGGAATAGGTTTAAGGGAGAAATTAATAAAATAATAGGATACCGGATTAATTTTTACATTCAATAGAAATAAATACTTATTAATTAAATTTAATTCTACGCCCAAATCTATTAACCCTCGCGTACTCTGTT
>NZ_JAGXJT010000216.1:0-253 GCF_019091205.1 Bacillus sp. GbtcB14 | reverse complement strand
AATTAAGTTAAAAAATCACGTTAACACGCCTAAACTAGTATGGTGTTACACAAAACGATGGAAATTGTTCTAAAAAAACTACACGTCGCCATGGGATCTCAAAGACCCCATACCACTGGAACATCACGTTCAAGGAGAAACGATGGTGGTGGTGATCAAAATTCAGAAAGAAGGAATGAAGATACCAATAATTCTACCAGATATGTACCTACAAGTGAGAAAGGGTATGAACCAACTAGGTATGTACCATTAG
>NZ_JAGXJT010000215.1:0-253 GCF_019091205.1 Bacillus sp. GbtcB14 | reverse complement strand
CTCGGTAGCTCAGTCGGTAGAGCAGAGGACTGAAAATCCTCGTGTCGGCGGTTCGATTCCGTCCCGAGCCACCATTTATCTTAATAATATACGCCGGCTTAGCTCAATTGGTAGAGCAACTGACTTGTAATCAGTAGGTTGGGGGTTCAAGTCCTCTAGCCGGCACCATGTAAGTTTCGGAGGGGTAGCGAAGTGGCTAAACGCGGCGGACTGTAAATCCGCTCCTTCGGGTTCGGCAGTTCGAATCTGCCCC
>NZ_JAGXJT010000214.1:0-254 GCF_019091205.1 Bacillus sp. GbtcB14 | reverse complement strand
AGCATCCGAAACGGATCAGCGTGCCGGTCTACCCATTTGCAAAGGAGCCGTACTGGCCGAAAAAAGCAGAAAAGAAAACATCTGCCGCACACACCGGAATCTCAGTTTTACACCCGCTCGTGCAGCAAAACACGTCAGATTTGGCCGTACAGCGGTTCAGCTCACGGTGTACAGGCACAGAATTTTTCCTGAAGGATCATGTGGTCAGGGAAAAAGCGGTGCTTCCGGGAGCGGCATATTTGGAAATGTCTTAT
>NZ_JAGXJT010000213.1:0-254 GCF_019091205.1 Bacillus sp. GbtcB14 | reverse complement strand
CGGCGGCATTTCGCGTATAATGAAGGGAGCCGGACAGAGAAGGAGTTTAGTCATGAATGAGTTTAATGAATATGCGATCAGCCCCGAGATCCGACGGGCGCTGAATGGCTTGCAATACACCGAGCCGACTGAAGTGCAGCGGCGCGACATCCCCGCCGCGCTGCAAAAAAAAGACCTCGTCGTCAAATCGCAGACCGACCCTTACTGAACCGCGGCTTTCGGCATTCCGATCTGTGAGCTTGCGGAGTGGGAGG
>NZ_JAGXJT010000212.1:0-254 GCF_019091205.1 Bacillus sp. GbtcB14 | reverse complement strand
ATTTTGTTTTCTATCTAAACAAAATACTCTACTTTAGCTCAATATTTTTCAAGATTAAATAGGGGGAAAATTTGTGAGATTTAGTCTTGAAAAATCTCTTGTCAAATAGTATTAGAAAATCTTCTTATTTCTTGGAGGCAAGGACCATAGCTACAAACAGCATTTTGTGTACTTAGTTAATTATTTTTAGACTTAGGGGTAGTACTCGACTCCTTTATTTTTGTAAAATATTTTTACATAGTGGCAATTTGTAC
>NZ_JAGXJT010000211.1:0-254 GCF_019091205.1 Bacillus sp. GbtcB14 | reverse complement strand
AGTAATGTTCTGCTCCACCTTACTCCATATACCACTTCTTTGGGCTTCATAGCTACTTACATTCATCTTTGTCATATTCAATCGGCTCCCAAGATTACCATTCTCT
This sequence comes from Bacillus sp. GbtcB14, assembly GCF_019091205.1. Classification (NCBI taxonomy): domain Bacteria; kingdom Bacillati; phylum Bacillota; class Bacilli; order Caryophanales; family Bacillaceae; genus Bacillus; species Bacillus sp. GbtcB14. The sequence continues at coordinate 148 of NZ_JAGXJT010000211.1, read as the reverse complement.
TTAGCATAAAGGTGTTGACCTTTTAAATTACAACCAGTGGCTTCTGTAATGATGGACTTTCCCTTATCTTCTTGTGTTAATTTAGGACTTCCAGTATTGATCAATGGAATCATCCTTTCTCCATTATTGTCTTCATAATTGTTCTTAG
>NZ_JAGXJT010000210.1:0-254 GCF_019091205.1 Bacillus sp. GbtcB14 | reverse complement strand
ATTTAATAGGATTTCGTTACATCGGAGGCGTTCCATGGAGTGAGCTGAAATGGGGCGTTAATTGGAAATTAGGTGATGCATATGCTCATTCTAAACAGGCGATTACAGTAAAACAAATGAAGAAAGTATTAATGTTACCGTTTTTACCAACTGGAATTTTCCCAATTGTATTAGGATTAGCTATGAACCTGGAGCCACTCTCATTTTTAGGAATTCTACTAACAGCAGGTTGTATCGGTGACATTGCCTTATAT
>NZ_JAGXJT010000209.1:0-255 GCF_019091205.1 Bacillus sp. GbtcB14 | reverse complement strand
CAATCATCGGAAATGTATTGATAATAATGTCCGGCTTATGCTCTTCGACGAGCTGGCCTAAACGTCTATTTCCCATTTTAAAATAAATATTGAATTTGCGTTTATTATAGATTTTGTCAACTCCGTAATAAAACAAACGATAAAACTGTTTCCCGATTGAGAAGCTTTTTAAATAAAGGTATTGAGTAACCTCTGAAACAATCGGATTTGACTCTTGATACAAATTGGAAACCGTCACATCTAAGCCGAGACGCA
>NZ_JAGXJT010000021.1:0-37980 GCF_019091205.1 Bacillus sp. GbtcB14 | reverse complement strand
ATCATATCATAGCCCATTTGCACCCATTGAGGGAACCTTTGAACAATACCGTTAATCAATTCAGTTAAAATTTTAATTCCTGCTTCTATTATTTTAGGCAACATGTTATTGATACCCGTAAGAAGCATTCCAATAATTTTTAGTGCCATTTCTAAAATTTTAGGTAGATTTTCTGCTACCCCTTTGCAAATACTCATAATCATGTCTAACCCTGCATTAATTAATGAAGGCGCCATTGCAATAACGGCAGTCATTAGAGCGTTTGTAGCATTAACAATAACATCTATAGCCATTTGTACGAGTACAGGAAGTGCCGTAACTAATCCATCTACTAGCTTAGAAATTATATCAATACCTATCTGCAGTATTGTAGGAAGCATTCCAACTATTGTTTCCGCGAATTTCAGCAAGATACTACCTGCAGTTGCTAGGAAGTTAGGAAACATTGTGTTGATCCCGTCTACAATTGTAGGCAGGAACCGCATTGCAGTAAGAAGCAGCGCAGGAAGCCCGCCGATCAAGATGGTAATAAGTGTAGGAAGTATCGTGGAGAATATTTGACCTAGCTGAGAAGTGTCTCCACCCATAGCAAGCCGGATAGCCTCTACAAATAAGCCTATACTAGCTTTTATTTGCTCTATAGCCTGTCCTATTAGAATTGCTACGTTTTGGAATCCTCCTGACATACCAGCTAACCAACCATTCATAATATTTCCTGTAAGCACTACCTGTAATATGTATTGCCCCAAATTCAGCAGATTTTGGCCAAATGCCGCTATCACTGGAAAGGTAGAGATAAAGTTCGCTCTAAACTCAGCAAGGGCGATACCCATCTGTTTAACACCCATTATCATATTGATAGGAAGTTTCATTAGTGATTCATTAGCAAAATCACCGGTTCTCGCTACTTCTAGGAAATACATACCCATATCTTTCAAAGTAACACCCATTCGCGCACCCTCGTTAACTGTACTGGATACCCAGTCAATTACCGATTGCCGAATGTTAGCGACACTCATTCCAATTTGCAAGGCAGTTTCTTGAAATGGCTCAGGAAGATGCGTTACCCAGTCATTAAAGTAATCACCATCGATAGCGGTATACATTAAGTATTTACCCATACTCATTACGTTCTTTCCGAACTCTTGAATAACAGGGAATGTACCTATAATTTTTTCTCTCATGTTACTCATTGATTGGCCAATCTTAAGTGCTGTGCCCTGGAATCCCTCAGGTAAATGAGTTATCCAGTCATTCAAATAATCTCCGTCTAACGCTGTATAGTAAAGGTATTTACCCATACTAACCACATTAGAACCAAACTCTTTCGCTTTATTACCTGCCATGACGAATCCTGACTGCATGGCTTTAATACTATTCTGTACCTTGTCTGAATTGTAAGCATTTTGGAGTAATTCAGCTCCGTTTTTAACTAAAGCTTTACTGAAGTCCGTAATCCCTTTAATAGTTCCGTCAACGAATCCCTTAAATTTCTCGTTAGTTTTGTAAAAATGAGTAAAAGCTACTGTAGCCCCTGTAATCGCAGCCGCTACGATCCATACCGGTGTTGATAATGTAGCGAATGCAGTTGCAACAGGCATAATTAAGGGTCGTAAAGCGAATAGAATTGCCCTTAAACCTCTAAAATACCCTACACCTAATGCTAAAGGTAACATTAATCCCATCAATGCAGGGACTAGCATAATAGTACCCTGAATAAATCTAGCCATGACGGGGTGTGCCTCGTTAAATGCTATTGTTAACTCAGCCATTTTGGCAACAAAATTATAGATAGGTACCATTACTGCAGTAAAAGCTTGCCTCATAGGTTCTAATGCTTTTGTAAGTTTCTCCATCATATTAGTAAATGCTTCAGCATATTTAGGTTCCATTTCCATATTAGCTTTATGCAGAGAACCGTACATGAAAAGCATACTCAGTCCGACCCCCATAGCTAGGATAGGCATTCCCATCATTACTGAATTAAGTCTCATAGCTTCATCTGATAGAGTTTTCATACTGGCTTGCGGGCCGTGTAATTCTAGAGCAATCTGAGCAGCTGAACCGCTACGAGCTACTTTATCCAGGCTATCAACTAAAGCAAGAGCGGGACGAGCTGTGTTATATAAAGGATTTTTCATCTGATCTAGATTCTTAGTTGTTTTAGACGCAGCAGAAGACATCGCATTCATAGCGCCAATAGTTTGAAGCATTCCCATCATAGCAAGCCTGTTAGCATTAATTTGAGCATCTTGAGAAGCTTTCATTGCTTTTCCTATTTCATTGGCTTGATTTATGAAATCTTTGTTTGTCCCTTGAAATTCCTTAGAGCCTTGAGCCATTTTAAAGTATCCATGTGTAGCCTTAATCTGGTCTTCCATAAATGGAATCATTGCCATTTTTTGAGCGTGGAATCCTTCTTTCATTTCCATCATCATATTTTGAGCTTCTTGAGACATGTAGCGATAATAACCGCCCATTTCACCCATTAACCCGCCTATTTCATTACCGTATGCTCTGCGATATTTTCTAGCGTAATACTCTGAGTCACCTACCATGCCTTGCATTTCTCTACCCATGTTATTACGCATATCACGAGCAGTACGGCCCATCCCTCCGCCGATCCGGTTTAATTCTCTGTTAATATTTTGTACATCTCGTCTAACGTTATTGTTATTTATCCTTGCATCTATTTCAACCCGTCCGTCAGCCAATTGAAGTCACCTGCCTCTTTTGCGCTTCTAATCTTCTTAGGTACGCCTTGTACTCCATTTCTTCTCTAATGACTTTAGCTTCCGGAAGTTCATACCGCTCTCTCATTTTCTTGATTCGTTTTCGTTCATCGGCGTTATGTTTATCTTTCTTAGGTATTTCGCACGTTCGATAGTGTATCGCTGTACGCATCGGCGTTTTTTCGGATAGATTATTAAATAAAGCTAAAAACTCTTCCCATTGCAGTATTCCTTGTTGTTCAAATAAATTGACATTGTAGTCATACAAAAAAGACGCAAATATCATTTCTGCGTCCAATGTAAAGTTAACAACAGGTATTTCCGGTATTTCTTCATTTAACGGATTACCTAGTGTTTCCGTCATCTCACCGGCTTTCTTATCTGCTGTTAAATCAATATTCAATTTATCCTTGAAGATATCAACAATTAACTTCTCTTTACCTTGCCAGTTAAGCTGATTGAGAAGACTATGATCAACGATAAGCATCAATAGAGCAATATTCGGCTTTGCTCTATTGCTAACTGTCTCATCGTCGAATAATTCCATGATTTTTAGGACATTATCAAAAGACAGATTTAATTCAATATCGACACCTGCCCAATGATATATGTCTCTATTTCTATCAGTAAGTTTGAACATTACCGATCACCTTACTTTTTAAGATTAGCTAGATATTTAGATTGCGATTCATCTGATTTTTTTATCATTTCCTCTGCGTATAAATCATTTAAGTAATGAACAAGACTTAATAGATTACCAACAGAACGGCCGGCAATGTCATATAACTCTTCGAAAGCACCTTCACCTAAGAAAACATCGACAACTTCTTTTGTTATTTCTTTTTGCTTAGCTGTTAAAGCATCGATTTCTTTATCTGTAGCATTTTCGAAATCCGGTATAAATTTCTGTAGTTCTTTTGTAGATTTTTCGAAACGTTTTAATGATTTTTGGTATTTATTTAACGCATCATCATTGAATTCTACTTTGAAAAGCTTACCTGCTACATCTACTTCTTTATACGTTTTTTCAAACTCGAATTTAAATTGTGTCATTTTTGTCCTCTTCTCCTTCTTGTTTCTGCATTATCGTTCGGTTTAATGTTTGAACTAAATTAAAAAAAGCCGAATTAACGGCTCTTTGTTCTTCGTTAGACTGAGGGTGTACTGGGTGCTTTTGTAAATGTTGGAACCCCATCATAACTAATTGTAAATTCGATTTCCCCTTTAGAGTTAGCATCGCCACCAGGTGATTTTATTTCACTCATAGTCGCTCTACCTTCCCATTTATCCCCGTTAGGTTCTGTCACACGGAAATCCGTTTTACGTTCTGGCCCTACTTTGTTTATTTTGCTTAAGATATAATCTTGAGCTTCATCACCATAATAACGATGTCCCTCGAATCCATATGACATCATAAATCCTGTAATATCACGTTCTGCTGCTCCACCACCATTATAGTAGTAGTTTTCGTCACTCTCTTCATTGTTATCTGGATCAACTGAAGTAATCCCTACTGCAATTACCGCATATTTCGGAGTGCTTGTAGTAGATACATTAATTTCAAATTTATATCCGTGGTTCATTAAAAAACCTTGTTCCATATATTAATTACCCCCTATTTCTAATTCCGCTACAAAGAGAGCGGTATATACATACTCGTTAGATGCTAATTTATCTACGAAATTAGGCTCTACGTAAATATTTAATCTTCTCAATGTGTAAGAGTTGTCCACTGCATGAAACTCTCGTCTATGCACGTTGTTTAATTCTTCTGCGATTACTTCTGCAGAAGTGTTAACTTCCAATTGTTTTTCACTTTTTAAGAGGATTTGAAACTGTTTCTTTTTAATTTCACCATCAAAATATTGCTCACCCGGAGCAGATGGTATCATCCTAATTGCAATACTTTTACGCGGGGTATTATTCAACCCTATATCTAATATATCGACCTTTACAGGAGCAAACATGATTTCTTTAGATAGAACAGTAGTTAAATGTTTTTTCACTGATTCAATTAACCATTTCATATTTACCCTCCTATAAATTTCGTTTTATTTCGTTTTCTACTATTCTAGCCCAATCGCTTACATGGCGTGCTTTAGCCTCTTCAAACCAAAGCCCCCTAGCATTAGGATTAACATCTTTTGAGAAGTTGTACTGTGGATTATAGTACAAACGTCTTGAATATGGAGTATTCCATTCAATATGACCTTCTCCCGGTCTACTAAAGCGTATGGAAGAGCGTTCTAACTCACCGGTGTCTTTTGGAATGTAAAAATTACTATCCTTCAATACTTGCTGATCTAATACAAATTGAGATTTATTAATAGCCTCTTCTGCTTTTGCGGCCATATGTGCAGTATCTACTCGTATATTAATGTTAATCATTGTAGATATATTTCAGTGTGGTGCGGCCTGTTAGGGTTCGTTGTATAAAGTGGTTCAACTTCTTTAATAAACATTTCTTTTCCACCCCACACGATCTTAGATTTTTCTTTAAATACATGATTAGCAGGAGAAGAGTTGACTGAATCATGGAAAAGTATTGCTTGAAAAGTTACGCTATCACCTGTTGAAGTGTTATATAACTTTTCATTCGGTTGCACTCTTACCCTTTTTAGAGTGATTGGTGGGGCAAATGAGGAAGCGGAACCTCCCCATGTCTCGTCTTCACCAATGTACTCATGATACTCAACTGTATGAATGAGTACATGTAATGGAATAGGAATAACATTAATCATTTACCTCCACCCCCGCATAAAGTAATCCTGTTGGACGTAGAAAAGCAATTGTCCCTTGTGCTATTCGAGCGTCATGGCCCGCTCCTTCAGACTTACCACCTCGTAATAAACCATAACGGAATTTACCAACCTGCATAACCGGCGTATCAATCATGGTATTTGTAGATGTTTCGCCATATAAGGCGATATATTCAGTTTGAGCAGCAGTAGCTTTCATTACCTGATTTTTAATAAATGGCGCCAATTTATCGAAATCAACGCCACTCAATTTATAATTAATAATCTGATCCACTACATCTGAAGCTCTTGCAATCATACGACTCAACATATCAGAATCTTCTACAGGCATTCCCTTGTATATGTTCGTATAGTATTCAGCATCTATATATGACATGAAATCACCTATTTTTCTGTTTTATCAGCTGCAGTATCTTTCTTTAACTTTGCAATTTCAGCCTTTAATTTCTTATTTTCAACTAATAAGTCATTACGTTCTGCTGTAATTGCATCTTTTTCTTCAATAACAGTATTTAATTCAGAAAGTGTTACTTCACGGCCACCTGTAGCACGAGTCACAACTACATAAGCAGCTCCTTCCGCATTAAGTTCTACTTGGTCATATCCTTCTACAAGATATGCATCTAAACTTTGTTCTTCAACTGTTAATACACGATTCTCTTTTTTTACGACTACGGCCATAATAATTCCCCTCCTATGCTTTTGGCGCTGTTACGAATGCAATACCGTCTGTTTTAGTATCAAACATAAATACGCCATCGTATGAGCGCTCAAAGTAAAAGTATTTTCCTGCAGTTTTTGCACTAGGCGCATCAACTGAAACGAATTCATATTTTTCAGGTGCAACCATACAAGATGTATGAATTAACATCATTTGAACTTGCTGCGCAGTTGGATCAGGTTTAGCTCCATTTGTGAAGTTATATAGTGTCTTCATACGTGAAGAAGGAACACCAATGATTTCGACCTCATCTAAGCGGTTAACTACACGATTGATTTGCCCGTTATTATTTTGAACTCCCATATATCGTGCAATTTCTTTAGCCTGCTTCAGCGCAGTTTTAACAGTAGGAAGTACGTATAATAAACGCCCTTCTTGTGGGACTTCTTTTTCATCCATATTTTCCATAATTTCATCGAATACAGTTAAAGCATTTTCAGGAGTAATAGCAATCTCTTTATTTCCGGCGCCATTATCTTTAGATTTCTTTTCGCTGAATAAACGTGAAATCATGTACTTATCTTTTTCAGGGATTTTTTCATTATCGTTATAAACTCGTGTGATATTGGCAATGGATGCTACCATGTTCGTTTCATCAATATCCATAGGGTCAATAAGTGTATCCCAGTAACGATCATTTGTTAGTGTTTTTGTTTCCCAATCGTTTTCAAAGTTACGTCCTGGAGTTGTAACCGTATCGCGTCCATAATCTTTACGACCAGAAGTAACAGTAAGACGTGGTAATTTAATAGTTTTAGCGTCAGAGAATTTAACTAAACTATTACTTGGTGTGTTCCATAATTTTTCAAAGTATAAACGACCAGGATAACGTGTTTGTAATCCCGCTTGGTATAATTCTGCATAATTTAAGTTGTTAGCCATGTGTATATCTCCCTCTCTTATTTCTTGAATTCTTCAAGCCATTTATTTAATTCTGATTGTGGTTCTCTTTTATGCTGTCCACCATTACCGAATCGCGGTTTAGGCGGGCCCTCTTCCTCAACGACTGTTTTAAAGTGTGGGAATTCCGTTACGACCTGCTCAATAGCTTGCGCGATATCTACATCGTCACTAAGCTTTGTTTTTGCTAGTGTAATTACAGCAGCTAAGTTCTTTTCATCTGTAATACCTGCTTTGATTGCCGTGTTTTCCATTCGTAAATCACTCAAAGTAGAGTCTTTTTCTTGTAACTGCGTTTCATAGGTTGTTACTTTGTCATTAAGCTTATCGTGTTCTGTCTTCTGTGAATCTTGGTGCTCTTTCCAACTATTCACCGTATCTTTTAATTGATCTGCATTTTCGAATCCTAACGTTTTCAAGAAATCGGTTTGTTGCTGGTTTTTTGCAGCATCTAATTGTTCCTGTGTATAGGTTACTGGGTCACCCGAACCGCCTGCTCCTGGTTCACCTCCTCCCAATGGATCAGTACCGCCCTGGTCACCTGCTCCACCATCAGAAAAGAATTGAATGTTATTTAAACGTAAACGAAATGGTTTTTGCATCTTAATTCCTCCTATACAATTTGTTCTCGGTTATATTGACGCTTGCGCTTTGTTTGATTAATAAACTCTTTCATGTTAGCTTGGCGTTGCGAAACCCTATTTTTCGCTTCCTTCACGCCTTCCGCATCTCCTAACGCTTCCATAACCTTTACTTCCTTCTTAGCTTTCCTAATTTGCCGTTCTAAGCTTCTTTGTTGTTGACTTTCCTTATATACTCTAGAGTTCTCAACAGTGTCATACGGTTCATAACGCTTAGTAGACTTACCTGATATATAAGGCCAAACTAGATGCCGGCAATTTACGCCTAATAACCCTGCCGCTTCACCATATGATGTACTGGAGAACGGAGGGTGTCTTTTGCTCTTTCCACTTTTAGAATAAATACGACCTTGATATGGCGCGCAGCGTGGTCTTGCTCCAAGATGTGAACTTGTTTCGATTAGATCCACGTCATACTCATCCATTCGGGCCATCTGCATTTCATTTGCTACATTCTGACTAACAGATCGAGTAATCATGTTTACATATGCTTCGGTACTCCAACGCTTCCCAGCCTTATCAATTAAAGCGGGAATCCCTCGCTGTGCCCATTCAGAAACAGTTTGTCTTAGCGCCTGTTGTGGCGTTATCACACCGCCTAATAGTTTACCTACTGTTTTATTTAAAACATCTAGATAAACCTGTTGTGCCTGATTTAGCATAGTTGTATTTACAAGATTCAACGTATCTAACGCCTGTTGCTCGTAAGCGTTAAGAATGCCAATTAGTGCAGCGCTCGTATGCATTGCAGGAGCAGCTATTAAACTACCTGCTTGTACTGCTTCCTGATATAACTGTTCATGTTGCTCTACCGCTGTGAATCCAGCCCCTTCTAGCATCTTTCGTACTTCTTCAGCTGTTTTACCACTACGACTAGCAATAGTATTCATTTGTTGTTGATTCAACTTACCTAACTTATTTAACTGAACTATGCGCCAATGTTGGTATTCCGTGAAATCTTCTGCAGTTAATAGTAATTCCCGGTCATACTTGAGCATTCTAGCCATGTTTAAAAGCAACTCTTCTTCAATTGCATTGTAGATATCTACTACAAATATAGAGAGTTGCTGTAACTTCTCAGGAGGCAGTGCCATTATCCTTCATCTCCTGAGTTATTATTCTGTTTTGGGTTGTTCATACCAAAGAAATCTATATTTTCAGGGGTAATGGTTTTATTTTCTGCAAGTACCTCCTTCAATAGCGCTTCAGCTTCTTCTGCAGTTACACCATGAATCTTCATAATTGCGCGTTTCTTGCTGTTTAATCCGTTAGAAATCAATATGACTTGTTTATTTATTTCAGCAGCAGCATCTTCTGCGATACTATCGTCAAAAGTAACTGTAACCTCGTATTCTCCTGTGGGACCGTTAAATTCACCATATAGAACAGCAATATCAATAATGCTATCAACTAATTCTTGTATACCATCTTCAATAATTGTTTCATGGGACTGCTTCGTTCTAAACGTCTTAGAATTCTCACTGACAACCTCAGTAGCAGTTTTAACTCCTTGCCCATCAAAGCTGAATGCACCCGCAGAGAAACCAATTTGAGAAGACAAATAGTTTAATAATGCATTAATAGCAGAAATATGTTCTTCCACTCTTAACTCAACAGACATATCTTGAATGTGTTTCATCCCATCATCAAAGTTAAATGCCTGGAATACTTCATCATCTGCATCAAAGTAACGTAATTGTGCCCCGGTTTCTGGATCTATTACAGTTCTAATTGCATTATGCGGTACCAAAATACGTTTTTTACCTAAAATGAACTCTCTTTGGAAGCTGTCAAATGCAATATCAATCGATTTAAGTGTATCTAGTGCATTGGCATAAATAGAAATTCCCAAAGGTGAGCCAATATCTAAGTTATTAGCAGTATTAGGCTTAAAGTATTTAAAAGTAGGCCGTGATAGGTTCTCTATATATACTGCTTCTTCTAAATTAGGATATAACTCTGCTAATGGAACCTTTACACCTAATTCATGCTTATTATCGCTTTTATACAGCTCATTCTTGATGATGTATGTGCCATTCTCAACTAAATGCCATTCTAGCAGCGTATACTTTTTGCCGCCTTTAAACGCTTCAGTAATAAATACACATTCTGTTATCTGTTTATTGTCCCAGGTAATCGGTATGAAACAGTCTGCTGTAACAAATGAAAGTTTAATGCCATTATCCCAGTAGACCTTAATAACCATCCCACCAAGCGCAAAGCTGTACTCTAAGTACCTTTGAAACTCTTTTATAAAGTTATTTTCATCAAGAACATTTTTGATATTCTTTGATAGATCCTTATCAGATATGTTAATTGTGCATTTTTCATTAAATACAAGAGTAGCCATTTCTTGCGTCACAACTTTGGCCATATTTAAAGTGGCTCGTTTTCGCTGCTTCTGCCCCTCTACTGTTTTGTATTGAACATCATGCCATTCTTTGTAATACCCACTATACAAAGCTTTCCAGGTGTCTATAAATTCATAGGATTCGTCATTTACCTGTATATCCTTGTGGTCGGATACCTTTTTTATCCCACTAATCAGGCCCATTTTGTACAACACCTGCCTTATGCCGGAGATGAGCTTCTTAAACACTACATCACCTACTTTACATATTATTAATGTGAACCTAATACCAACCTATTGCTTCGCTAACAACGCGCTAATAATTACATAACATAAATGTATTAATGCAGTAACGTTAAGCCAACAGATAATAAACAACAGCCTTACATTAATGTTAGTATTAACGTTAACATTACAGTAATTAATTAATAACGTTATAAATCTATTAATATTTCAATTTCAATTTCTGCAGGTTATCATTAACATAATATTGAAATGCATCACACGTATGATCGTCTACTTTAAGTACTTCAGGGTTAGGCGTCTGCAAGGTTTTAGCGTCCCACTGATATCGCTTGTGTTCCTCATAAAACACCTTGTTGTTTTCTGTATCCAAAATAAAAAAACGTCCCTGTGATAATAAATCGTAGACGTTTTCTATCATCGTTACTTTCTTTTTCTTTGCAACGGGATGCAGTCGAACACCATAATCTTTAAAGTACTGGTTACGCAAGCCACCCTCTGCAGAATCGATAGTTTGTTGGTCAATGTATCTTCTAAATATAGCAGTAGCATTTGTCACGAATTCATTTAAGTCCACTGAGAACTCACTAGGTGCCCGTTTAACGACTTTGTTTTCAGGTGAGTAATAATATGTATCTAATAGGATTACATTTCCCTTCTTCGTGAATCCAAAGGCTAAATAAGTAGTAGCGGAAACCTGGTGCCCTGTATCGATGGCAATATCAATTAATATTAAGTCGTCATCTTCAGGTAGTTGGCTGATTAAGTTAAAATGATTCATGTTATAAACCATGTCACCTAAACCGATAACATCACCTTTGTACATCCAACGCCAATACTCAATATCCGTTTCCTTGTACTTTTCAATCTTTCGAATAAGCTGCTTAGATAAGAAACCTTTTTCATCTTCTAAATACGTGCTGTGATGTATAAAGAAATCTTCATCGTTCGCTTTATTATCCTTGAATTCATTTACCCAAGCATAAGGGTTACGCGGTGGATTGTAAGAGTAATAGACTTTCACCTCTTTATCTCCTAAATCCTGACGAATAAATGTATCCTCTACAATATCAATATCCTCTATACCTGCAAACTCTGCCAATTCCTCAAACCACACGGCCATAACATAACCTCTAGCGATTTTAGCAGATTTAACTTTCATAGGGTCATCGCAGCCATAGAAATAAAAAGCTGTTCCTGTATCCTTATGACGTATAACAAGCGGTGATTGACCGAAAAAGAACTCATCTTCTAATTTCAGCATATATATCGCCCATTTTATCTGCTCATATACAGAAGTAGAAAGATACTTTGCTACTTTACGTAGTATAACTATATTACCGTTTGGGTCTTCCATAAAATCAGTTACAAGCCTCAATGAAATAACAGATGACTTCATTGAAGAACGGCCACCTGACAAAAGGTTTCTTGATCTATCATCATTTAACCAAAAATCATAGAAATTAGGGTTTATTAAATCAAGTATTTCTATTACTTCGCTCATTTAATATCCTTCTCATTTCGTCTTTATCGTTAACAATGATAGTACCCGTACTCTTATTCCCTTTGTCAGTAACTTCTTTTACTTCTGCTTCTGCTTTTTGTACATTAAGCTGCATCATCTTGAGTTCTAACCTACGTTTATCGTTCTTATTTGCTAATTCATCAAACTGTTTAATTAAGTTACGGAATTCAGCAAAAGCCCGTGACTGTGCATTTAATAAGTTCGCTTGTTTGTCCCAAGCAAATTGAATGTCCCACTCTTCATCTAATCCATGTTCGTTCATTTTTTGTTTTCTTAACTCTCGTGTAGTATCATCCTTGTCTTGTACAAACATGATATTCTGAGAGTAAATGATATTGGAATAGTGCAGTAAAATACTCTCCCAAATCATGGATACTGGATCATTCTGAAAAGCTCGGGCCAATTCTGTCTTAAGTTCAAATACTTCTGCAGGAAGGTACTTTCTAAATAAGCCATGCGTAACAGCATTATCATTACCTACTGGTGCACCATGACCAACAGCATTTTTATTTCCAGCAGGTGGACCACCTTTATTACCTACTGCATTTTTGTTCCCTTTTGGCGCTCCACGTTTTGCAGTACTACGTTCTTTATTTGTAGTACTACATTCATTTTCTTTTGCAGTACTACATTCAGATTCATTTAATTTAGCTGCCCATTTGTCCCTACTCTTCCAGGATGAAATTGTTTTTTCAGGTTCTTGAAGCAGCTCTGCAATTTTACGATTAGAAATATCGCCGTTATGTTCTTTGAATAGCTCAAAGGCTTTATCCCTGTTCGGGCTTCTTGCTCTCGCCACTCGTCACCACCTCACTACTTACTGTCCAAGAAAACATCTATGGCTTTATCTAATACGCTAATAAGTGCCTCACGACAGTTTTTTGGTGTCATATCATCATTAAGTTCATTGTGCAAAGCTACTGCCTTTTCTAGCTTTTGCGGGTCAATATGTTGTTTTACTAATTCCACACCGATAATATTATTAATCAAATTACCAACAACAACCGTTTGCTCTTGCTTATTGAGCTTCATTCACTTCACTCCTTTTAACAAAACGATCTCGCTCTTATACATTTAGGTTTGCGATTTAGCACTTGCGATTTCATGACTCTATATTTTACATATCCATAAGCAGGACGTTGTGACCGTTCCGATTTATATTTTATGTAATTAAGAGCAATCTCTTTAATTTGTTCCCAGGTTTGCTTAAACCATTGAACAATTACCTCACACGCTTCTCTAAATAGCTCAAAAGCTCTCTGTAAATCTTCACTATCAACTTTCACAATCTCACCCCTTATCTATAAAATAAAAAAACGTCCATTTGGCCGTTAAATAGAATCTTATTTTAAAAAATCCATAACAGAAACTAATTTATACAGGGAAATGAATATTATACACACAATGACTGCCTATAATCTTATTTATGTAAACTAGGTTGTCGGGAAATGTGTTGATATCAATGCATTTGTTAAAATCCCTATAATAATCAATATGCAAGTTTTATACATCGTTGATTTTCCGGGGTTTTTCACACTGAAATACACTTATTCATTGCATAAACTTAACCTTGTTAAACTTCTGTATTTTCCGGTTCTAAAAACTTGCCTATATGATGTTTTTCAAAGAGAGCAGCGTCTTTCTCTTGAGTTGTTTGTTTTGTAAATTCTCCCAAAGACATTTCCTGCTTCTTCTCATCTAATTTAATAATGATTTCTTGCAACATTTTCTTTAATTTTTCATTTGGAACTAATTCAGGAACAATATCTACAACCTGTTTATCTGCTGTAGAAATTAAATATGAAGTAACAACTGTTAATCCCTCTAAAACTTCTAGTGCATCTTTAAATAACTCTGTATCTGTTACTGAAACATTTATACTTAGTCCTGCTGCCCTACTTTGTAGTTTGTATCCTTCTAATTCCCAAATTTTATTTTTAATTCGCTGCAAACAGATTTCTTTACCTATTGCCTCATTATAGTTAGCAGGATCTACACATGCAGAATGTTCAACAATGATAAAGCCATTAGGTAACTCTGCTGTTACTACAGTACATTTATCTAGAATCGTATTTACAGTTATATTAGAATTTGAAATAATATCTTCTACTTGTTCAGGCGTTACTGTTACTTTACTTCCCATTAACAATCCCTCGTTTCTAATAATGCTTATTGTGTACTTTTTACATAACAAAGAAAAAAAGCCCTATTACAATTAAGTAACTGGGCTTTTTACAAATTGGAGGACATTTTTTAATTTATATCAGGATCTAAATTCCGGACCCTTCTTTGAAACAACATGGTAGGCTTATATTGTTTCAAAGAAGAGCAGAAGCTCTCCTACTGACCGTTCAGACCAAACAATCTAGTTATTCTTATTACGTAAAATGAAATCAAGAGTCCTTTATAGGAGTGCAATATATAAAGGTAAAAGTTCTATGTATGAAGCAACGGGTGTCCCCAATCATTCACCATAGGTAACTGGTTTCGGCTTTCATATATAGGTGGCATTCGTAAGGCGAAAATAACCTATTTTTAAATTAAATCATGCAAAATAGACTACCTTCTAATTGTCTTGCTATTTTAATGTCAGATCGTTGTATTGATTTCTGGACAGTTCCCTTTGATACTTTTAATAAATTGGAAATTTTATCCATAGATAAACAATTCCCCTTAAACATTATATAGATCTCTCTTTCTCTTTCTGTTAATGTTGACAATGCATCTTCTAACTTAATACGCTCCCATTCAGTAATTACATTCTCTTTCGGCTTATCATCCCACTCATATAACGTTTCTGCGCTTCTTAAATACTTTTGCATTAGTAAGGGATTTACTGCAGTATTACGCTGATATGCTGCTCTACGTTCAATGCCTCTTATCGTTCCTGGTTCCTTTGCTGTACGCATCCATTCCAGTGCATAACGTAAATCAGTAATCATACTACCAATAATTGTTTTATCATTATCCGGTGCTGTTTCTTTTAAGTTTTCTAACTGATTTACTTTCTCTTTATATTGTTCAATTAGTTCCTGCATACCTTGTTCCTCCTTTTGTAATAAAAAAAGGACGTTGGTTATACATAGGAAACAGTTTCTTCCTATATATAATCAACGCCCTTAAATGTGGACTATTAATTTGTGTTTATAATTTTTTATATTTAATATGGTATGTGAAATTTTTATTTCAATCCCCGTTTCTTCAATTGAGATGTAATACACGATGGATTCTTTATGCCTAGCTTTTTTGCTATGTCTTTGAGCAACATACCTTTCTTTTTTAACTTTATAATTTTTATACAAAGTTTGTCCCAATCCTTAGGTGTTCGCACCTTAACTTCTTTTTCAATTAATGTACCGCCTAAATATATACCTAATGCATTTATTTCTTTTCCTATCTCACACTTTGTCCAACAATAACTAGCATTGCTATCCCTTTTATGCTCACAACCAGCACAATTATTATCCATTAAATCAATTATTTTTAAACGAACGGCTGCTTTATTCATGAAACATCAGGCCATTCTAATTTCTCTATATGCCTTAAATAATCTACTAAAGCACGATCAGTGCGCTCAACAATAAAAGCATGTTTTTCAAATTCTTCTCGTGGTATAGATTTTCTTCCACCCTCATATGATTCCATTACATATTTTGATACTAACGATAGTGGCACTAAATACGTCACTTTATCTTTCCAAAACTCTATTAAGAAGAAGCAAATAGCCCCCATTGTTTGTGTATCTTCTAAATAGTCAATCTGGTGCCGATGGATATTTTCTAGCGGAAAACGTGTTGTTTGCTCCGTTGACTTCGCTTCAAAGTATACCGCTCTCCCCTTATATACACCGTCATAATCTACTGTTGATTTACTTTCCCACGCACTTTTTGTTATGTTGCCTTTCTTGTCTGTTTTCAGCACCTTTACCGGTGTAGGACGTTTGTTAAATATGCCTACCTTTTTTTCCTTATACATACGATTTGAGATATTAATTAGCATTTCAAAAGGCATCCCTTTATTTCCGTAACCCATGCTGTTTCCTCCTTTTCTATTTAATAATTCCACGTTTTACAAATATATTTCTCCACGCTTCATTTACTCTATGTTTCTCAAATTGTTTAACACGACGTTTAATAGCTTTCTTTATCTTTTGCTTCTTACGATTGTTAGCCATTACAATCACCCTTTCCGTTTTATGAAAAATTCGGAATTTTTACCATTTACCTGCATTTTAATTGTTTTATTTATAAAAATATGATAATATTCACCTATAAAGCCTTTGACTTGGCTTTATACCCTTATACAAAGAGCCATGAGCCTTCACAACTCATGGCTCTTTTCCATTCAAATTTTAAATTATTTTGGTTTAGCACCATGCACTATAGCGATACGAGGTAAAAAGTTCCTGACAATATATAAGGCTTCATGCCTATCTTTTGCATTTATATCTACATTTAGCGTCCCTTCCACCGGTGGTAGTTCATAAGTAACAACAAACTTATACATCTTAATATCCACTCGCTTGACGTTTGAAATTTTCTTCATTCTTATCTTTGTAAGCTTGTACAATATCCTCGTATTTAAAGCCGTATAAATAGCAAATACGGAAGAACACACCAAACATCTTTCTTAATTCTGTTATTGGACAATTTCTATATAAAATCCATTGTCTTTTTGCTTTAAATACTTCCATACTCCACATTTCAAATAATCGGTTAATACTGTAAATATTTCTTTGACACATCTTCGCATAATGGAAACATCCAATAATGTTCTTCTGATCCCTAGTAGTAGCGTTTATTTCTAAAACGATTGATAAAAGAAAATGTAATCCATCTACCAACTCATCTAACAATTTATCCCTATCCGGTGTTTTAAATTTAGTGCTCCAATACTTAAATGACTTTGTTTCGTTCCAAGCTTCATTTACTTCCACCTGCAGTGCATAGAACTTTAATTCAATACGATCCTCTGCCTTATAACTAATATGCTGATCTAGCTCCTTTTGCATAGATAACAATTGTCGTAAGCTAAATTTCTTCTCTAGTTCTGCGTCTGTGATTCTGTGTAGTTCTAGCATTCTTCTGTGCCTCCAATATTTTTAGGAGTCTTTCGACAGACAACTCATACAACTGCCTGCCGTCCTCCATTTTATAAAAGTTAAAATTATGAATTAACTGACCTATAATTCTTTCTTTCCTGCCCATGAATCCCCCGAGCGCTTTTTGCAATGTATTTTTTCAAATGTCCTAAATGTACTTGCGATTATCAATAAAACGAATATTAAAAATACAAGACTCATAATTTATCCCGCTAAATCTTCTTTGAAGAATAATGGCTCTAAATCTTCTGCCATAACTTCATATGTTTGACCTGAATTAACAATCCCTACAGTTACTACGTTACCGTCCTGGTGCATTACTGTTAGTGCATATACATCATCAGATACCCAATCACCGGGAGTAAACTTCCCTGGGACTCTCCCTTTACGTCTAAATACTTCACGCCAACCCTCATCATCAATTTCTACTGCAGTAGCAAAACGGCACTTTTCAATATGATTAAATCCATAGTCACCTGCAATGGAACCTACACTTTTCCATTGACCCCATATCTCTACTTTGTCATTAATAGTATCCTTAATAACTTTTTCCACTTGTACAATTTGTAGGCCATCTTCCATTTCACATACAACCCAATGACCAGGAACCACTTTTGTTTCACCTATTTGTAAATTCATCATCATTTCCCCCTTAATCTAATGCTTCTATTTCTTTCAACGATCTATTAGAAACTTCAATACTACGAATACGAAAATCATAGTGTTTACAATAACGCTCACGGACTATACGGGCTGCGTCTTCCCTTGTTTCTGCTTCACAAAATTCCAACTTAAATCCAATGTTTGTAACAATATCCACCATATAGGTATCAATTTGCTCATATACGACAGCATCTTCTATTGTTAATTGCTCAACCATTTACAGGTACTTTTGCTAATGTAATTGTTAATTGCTTATCCAATAGTGTTCCTATTACTGCGTTCATCCAAAGATTAGGGTTAATCTTTCTCTTTAAAAACTCAATTACTGTAATTAATTCCTCTGTAGATAGCGGAACGAATTCACCTAGTTTTTCCTGGTTAAACTTACCGCCACGCTTTTCTATGTTTAAAGTAATGCTATTTTCTCTTACAAATTGTTCTGCAGTTACTAGATCAAACTGCCGCACCTTTTCTCTTCCGTATTTATCCGTTATCTCTTTTAGAGCATCTTTAATTACACCAAAGCTTACTACTTTTAATGTTTCTTCAGCTTGACCGCTGCATTGTTTACAAAGTGTCTTTTCCAATCCTTCAATATACATCGTTTTTTCATCAGAGGGCGGTATTGTATCACCGCAAATATCACAATATTCCCCTACATCAAAGATATCTACCATAATAAACATCTCCTATTTATCTATTTTTTTAAGTTCAGTTTCATAGAAACAATCCGTCTCATCTGGTTTTCCGAATTCATCAAGGTTGTCAATATTAACAACCCTGCGAATCGGATATTTACACTCATAACCTTCTTTTTCTTTTACGATTACTCGTTTTGCTAGCTCTGTTTTATCACCTGCACACATGTAATGTTTTGGCCGCCCATGTGAAGGGATTAAGAAACTAAATTTTTTCGAACGATATACTGTTTTCATAGGTTTGCTCCATATGATATAATTGCAAAAGTTAATATTTTTTAAAGGTCCCGTTGCAGCGGGCTTTTTTTATGCGTTTTTTCTAATGTGTTCCACAACTTCTTTACTTCCACCAACATCCTCTAAACGTTTTGCTACATCAAGAACATTTTTTCTTTCCTGCTCCCGATCATGTTTCATTTTTTTGTAATACATAGCTGATAACTCTTTTGATATTTCTAGTTCTCTCATAACTTTTTTTCTATGTAGTTCATGCAGCTCTACATATAAAGTCTTATTACACTCTTCATTTGCCCGTTCCATCTGTTTATATAAAATGTCTTGATTTTGGATGCATTCTCTAAGCTCTTTTTCTAACTTCTCTGCTGCTGCTAAATGCTCCGGAAGGACTCTGTTTTCTATTCCCAATCGTACTCACCTCTTTTTCTAGTTGTTCAGCTTCATCGAGTTTTCTCTCAATGAAGCTGCCGCCTTTGTAAAGTGCAAGTGCAAAAATTCCAATCCCTAAACCAAAGATACAAACGGCACTAGTACTTTCTACTGTTGAAATATCCATTACGCAATAATGAATACCTTTTCTGATTTAACTTCTTCCTCAAGCGCTGCTACTAAATAGGCTTTAATGTTTTTAATTGCTTGTAACTTCCAAGCCCCGCCATCCGCTTCAAATAGTCCACAAGTCGGGCCTGTCTTCATACGGAAAATAAATTCACTTTCAGGCTGCTCAACTTCAACGAACGTTCTGTAAGGCTGTAGGGCTACTGGATTAGGTACTTTTACATTTCCACGTGTCGAAACTCCTGTTTTAGCAGTAACAGCTTGTGAAACCCCATCATCGCCAATCTCTCGTACAGTTTCATCCGCAATAGTTCCAATTACTTGTAATACAATGTCACGGTCATTATTTTTAACGAATCCTGATTGCATACTAATGTTAAAGTCCTCTGTGTCATGGAATCTCCCAAAACTAAAATGTGGAATTAAAGCTTCTGCTTTCACGAATTTACTACGATTGCAATTACCGTTTAATGCAGTAAACAAACTCACTTCTGTTGGACTTTCAATGTGAATCATAATTGTTTCTGCTGTATCAAAATTAGATTTCGCATAATCTACTAAACTAGATAGGCTACGTACAGTTAAAGCACGTGGTGTCGGTTCTTCCACTACATGCAACTGCTGATTAGAATACGTTTGACCGTTGATTTCCTCTACTTCTGCATTTCCTAAACCTACTACATATTGCAAAGCTTCTTTTGTCATTGACATACTTCATTTCCCCTTTTCATTAATTTGATTTTCTTTGTAAATCTACAACAACATTTGGATCTTGATTTTCAACAACCTTTTCGCCTACATCAGTAGCGAGATCACCCTCAGTATCCATATACATCTGTCCTTTTACTCCGGATGCAAGCTCTTGGCCAATAATATTACCGCTATTATCCTGGCCTAATAGAATTTTTGATTCTACTTCTTCTGCAGGTGCTAAAGTAGATTTCGCTTGTACTTTACAGTCCCAAACGTCACGCTTTTTATCACCTACAAATGTAAGCGTTACTGTGATTTTTCTAGCTTTTTTGGGATCAGTATTTAAATCCGCCATATTTTCAGTTACTCGTTCGAATTCTCTATCAAACTGCTCCGCTAATGCTCCATCAGCGAATGAATTTAAATCAATCATGTTTTTACCTCCTACGCAGTTTTACTACCGTTAAATAATGGTCTCCAACCTTCAATGAAACTTAGTGCTTCATCGAAATCTTTTTGAAGAATATTAGGATAAGCATTCACTTGGTATGCATCTTTTAAGTTCTTCCATAAAGCGGAGTACACTTTTCTAGTTGTAATGTATAGTTCTTTATCTATCTTGTTTTCATTCCATAGCTTATGTACTCGTTTATTTACAGCGTTTCTGATTACTTGCTGCTGTCCATAATCTAGTGTGATACGTTCGTTAATATCTTTCTTAATTTGTTCCACATCTCTTTTTAAATCGACAACGTCCTCATTTAATTCGATAGTCATTTTCATATTGGCCAGGATACTTTCTTTTGCGTTCATCGCCTTTGGTTTATCACGGATATATTGTTGCATTCGTTCAAACTCTTGAATGAACTTAATCTTCATTTGAACTGCCTCTTTTGTGTTGTAACTCATAACAACTAATGTAAAAGCTTGTTCCGTCAGGTCGATTTTAGGATATAAACGTCCTCTACTCTCATAAGTTCGCTCGTGAAAATTTACGAGCGAAAATTCATAACCCGCATAATCCATTTGCTTGCGAATATCTTTCAGTACATTGTCATGAGTTTTCCCGAAGACTTCAGCAATCATCAAACTATCAGTTACAACTTTTCCATTGCTTTCAAATACTAATTGTTTATCATCTGTTGAACTTAGCGTGTTCATTTCCGTTATGAGACCTCCTTCATATCTAAGATCTTTATGATTTTAGCCCTGATATCCTTACCTTTTCGTTTATCACGGATAATATCCGATAAGTAAGCATTAGATATCCCAAGTAATTTCGCTAATTCTTTTTGGTGCATATTTTTAGCGAATAGCGTTGCTCGAACCTTCATGCCAAATTCATTTTTCATTCTATTCACCTCATTTTTAGAAAATAAGCTAAATATTTAGCTTATTATTGACAATAACTAACTTATTGATTAAAATGAACTCATAGCTAAATAAACCTACACTTATAGCTTTTGTACGTTGGGGAACGTGAACTATAGCCTTTATTAAGTAGTGTTTGAACAGCTAAATAAGTAGCTTATGCACATTAGTATATTATTCAATCGGTTAGTTGTCAAATGTTTTAACTAACTAATTGAATAAAACTTCTCGTGTTAGCTTGAAAGGTTGAGTTATATGGGTATTACCGAAAAAGTCAAAGAACTATGTTTAAATAGAGGAATATCAGTATCTAAATTAGAAGAGGAATTAGAATTTGGCCAAAATACCATTTATCAGTGGAAGAAAAGAACTCCTTCTGTTGAACGTGTACAAAAAGTAGCTGATTACTTCAACGTTTCTATAGATTTTTTATTGGGAAGAACTAACCAAATGAATAACAACCTTTCGAAAGATACAGAAGGTTTTACAGAAAAGGATAGAAAAGATATCGGAAAAAGAATGGAAGAGATACGCAAAGATCTGACAGACACTGACGGATTAATGTTTTCTGGTGAGCCTCTTTCAGAAGAGGCTTTAGATTCATTAATGGATGCAATGGAATACATCGTGAAACATACACAAAAAGTAAATAAGAAATACATCCCTAAAAAATATAGAAAAGAATCAGAGTGATTCGGGGGAGGGAGATTCAATTGGGGTATTATGAAAAAGACACAGCATTAGAACTAGCAGACAAATATAACACAACAGACCCTTTTGAAATAGCTGAACATTTAAATGTTCATATTTTTTATCAAAATTTGGATCCAAGTATAATGGGCTTTTATAAATACAATAAAAAAAACCAATATATTTGTATTAACGAAAATTTAAGTATTAATGAACAAATTGTCACTTGTTCACATGAACTAGGACATTGTAGAATGCATAAGCATGTCAACACTCCATTTTTACGTGCTAATACATTTTTATCTGTAGATAAATTTGAAAGACAAGCAAATTTATTTGCAGTTGAATTATTAATGCCGGATGAGGATTGGCATGCATATGCACAAGAACTTAAAACTATCGATGCAATTTCCAATCATACAGGAATTCCAAAAGAATTATTATTATTAAAATATCAAAAAACAATAGGTTGTTTAACTTAGTCCTTTTAGGGATTTTCTTTTTAGCTCTAATTCGAACGTACATTCTAAAAAAAAGAGAGTGATATTATGATTATCAATTTAGATAAATATAGAAAAATAAAACAAACCAATACTGCAAATGCAATTCAAATGACTAAAATCCCTGTTTTTGATCGTATTTTTGTTGAAAATAACAAATTAGTTGGAGAGATTAAAGGTAATAAACAAAAGATTATTATTGAAGAATTAGATAAAAAGACCCATTAAAATACTATCAAAAAGCATATGTATAAATTTTATCTGCCTTTAATTCGATTTAAAACAAAAAAAGCCATCAAACGATGGCCTTCTCTTTTACTCTTCTTTTTTCGTCAAATGTCTGATATCATAGAGTGGTAGATATACTAATTGCAAATGTAAATAATTCATATAAATTATAAAAAAATAAAAAAACCCCGAAGGAATTTTCAAAGTTGCTGTAAGTTTGGCCGCCTACTACCAACTTTCGAAAATCAGAACACGAGGTTTGTATAAACATATTTAAAGTTGTTTTGCTTCTTTTATGATAGCATATACTTTAAAAAATGTGAACTACAATCCTCTATTTTCCTATACCCATTTTTGGGCGGGGTAAATTGGAGGATTTTTTGTTATGACTAAAGATAAAAAAGAACGCCGTATAAATGGTAAAAAAGCAAGTAAAGAACTCTATTTCCAATTAAATCAATATTTATTTTACGAGCCAAAATATAGAAAATTAAGCAATAATGCTCGTGTTTTATATTCTATATTACGAGATAGATATAAGTTATCACTATTAACTTCTGAACATACTGATACATATACAGATACTGACGGTAATATTTATTGCATTCTAGATAATACTGAAATTAGTTATTTATTAACGGTATCTGAACCTACAGCTATTAAGGCAAAAAAAGAACTACATGCTGCAGAATTACTAGATGAAGAGCCTGTAAAAGATGAACCCAACCGCTTATACGTATTAGAACCTGAACTTACAACAGATAACTGGACTTATATGTCTGAGCTGGAAGAGTTAAGAAAACAAAAAAGAGAAAAGAAAGCAGCACGTATCAAGAAACAAAAAGACAAGCAAGCCGCTGAAAAAGCTGAAAAACAACAAGAAGAAACTCCAGTACCAGTTGGTGACTTAAATAACTTTAGCCACCAGGAAAATAAGGGTTCTTCAAAAATTGGTGACTTAAATAACTTTAGTCACGTGACTAAAGAATCTTTAGAGTATACAAAAGTATTTGTTATACAGACTGATTTTACTTACTTTAGTAAGTATGTAGGTAGCAGCATCCCTGATCTCATTATTGATTTTTACAATCAATATTTCAAAACAACTAAATATGCAAAAATCGAATTAACAAAGATGTGTGAAGAGCAAAATACATTACTAGTATTTGAAGCTATTAAACGTGCTATTGATGGTGAACCGGACAAGCCTATTGCATACATACAAAAAACTATTAAAAATTGGAATGCTGCTAATTGCGAAACTTTAGAAGATATTCAGAAGTTTGAAGAGAAACATCGCGAAAAGAAAAAACAGAGCAAACCAAAATCTAACTATAAATCTAAAAATAAATCGGTACGTAGTGAAATGGTTCCAGGATGGGTTGGTAACGAAGATACTGCTGAGAGTAGTGGACAAGTCCCTGAAGATTTAGAGGAAAATCAAAAACGTTTAGATGAAATGTTGAAAAAGAACAAAAAATGATGAGTAATAGCTCCCTTTAATTTCACATACCGTAATGAATTGTAAATATTAATATTTTGAAAGATTATTAAAGGGATTATTGAATCAACATCGAAATATTTTATGTGTGATAAAAACAAATTAATAAAATGCTAATATTAACATTAATGTTATGATAATTTTATGAAATGGTTTTATTAAGAGTGCGGGAGGTATGAAAATGGCTTATAAATTGGCTTTTGTGCAAAATAAAGGCGGTGTATTGAAGTCTTCTATGACTGTAAATATTGCTGGCTTATTTGCTAAACAAGGAAAAAAAGTATTAATCGTTGATGCTGATCAGCAGGGTGACGTTCTACTGTCATTCGGTAGAAATCCGGATGAATGCAAGATAACATTGTATGACGTTCTTGTGGATTATGTACCGGCAAAAGAGGCAATTATTAATGTCTATGAAAATATTGATGTATTACCTTCCAATTCTGATATGGGTTTATTAGATTTTGATATTCTGCCAAACCAGGATAAGTATATTAATCCATATCTTTTATTGAAGGTGGCTTTAATGTCTATTGAAAAAGAGTATGATGTTATTCTTTTTGATAGCCCGCCTAGTTCCGGATTGATTCAAAGTAATGTCATTTGTTGTACGGATAATATCATGATACCTTTCCAACCGGAAAAATATAATGTTAGATCGTTAATTAAATTAATGGATGCCTTAAATGGATTCCGTGAACAAAATAACCCAAGTCTAAAAATAACCGGTGTAGCGTCTACACTCGTGCAAAAGAATACGGTTTTACATCAGACTGTTATGCAAGACGCGAAGGAATTTTGTACATCTGAAAATGTACATTATTTTGATGCCTTTATACCTAAAAGTATTCAGTTTGCTAACGCAATCGCTAATGAAGAATTACCATTAACTTTAGCAAAGAGAAATAATGAATTTGCATTTTACTATAAAAATCTATTTAAGGAGCTGAATGAAATTGACTCGCAAAGTATCTAATCTTTTCCCAAATAGCGCGACAAGAGATAAAGAAAAAGAAATAGAATCAAAAAAACAACAAAATGATAACGTTAATATTAATGTTAATGTTAACGAAACAGCAACAAAACAAGAACAAAATGAAATCCAAAAAGAAACACCTGAAAACAATGACGTTAACGATGAAAATAATGAAATATTAACAGAACCAAATAATGATGTTAATGAAGAAGAACCCGAGGTTCCTGAAGTATCTGAAATTCCTGAAGTTCCTGAGGAACCAGGTAAAAAAGGCCCTGAAGAAGAGGAAGAAGACGATGTTCTTGCCTTTTTGAATGAAACTAATAAGAAGGTATTAGTTGGCTTTTATTTAGACGAGGATATTAATAAAGTAATTAAAAAGCTTTTAGGTAAAAAACCAGGTCGAGGCGCTCAATCACAATTAGCAAATAATATATTCCGTAAATTCTTTGAGGAAAAAGGGTTATTGTAATATGGCTTTTGTAATACGTGCAGAAGGATTTGTTATAGATAGCTGTGAACCTGGCAAAGAAGGACAAGAATTAGAGTTTACTACTTATGATGAAGCAGAAGATGTAATGTTGGAACTACGTAAATATAATTCACATGCAACATTTGAAATTGTGGAAATATAGGAGGGGAAATACATGCATGATTCAACTAAACAACAGCGTGCAATTTTCTTAGACAGAGACGGCGTGATTAATGAAGTTTTAACTGATCGAGTTAAGTTTGTAAATAAAACAAGTGATTTGTATTTAATCCCAGGTGCAGCAAAAGCAATCGGTACGTTTAATAAGATGGGCTTTAAGGTATTTGTTGTTACAAACCAAGCGGGCGTTACTTTTGGATATATGACGCAATCAGAACTAGACATGATTCATATGAAATTAAAATCGTTATTATTCCAAGAAGATAAAGACGCTGTTATACATGAAATTTCAGCATGTATACACGCTCCTACTGAAAATTGTATTTGTAGAAAACCAAATGCAGGGCAACTTACGAATTTAGCGAAAAAATACAATATCGACTTGAAAAATAGCTACATGATTGGTGATATGGAAACGGATATTGAAGCAGGTAAAAAAGCAGGAACTCAAACAATATTAATTTCTTCTAATGATGAGGAAACTACTGCAGATATGCAGTTTTCTTCTTTGTTAGAACTGATTAAAAATAATGGTGTGGGATACTCTTGTGAAAAATGCTATTCCGAAATGAAACTTGATCACTCTTATTCTAAAGCTACCGATGAGCAACGGGAGACTTTGGCCCCTTATGAGTACTGTTCTTGTGATGTCCATGTGTATAAATGTGTATGCGGTGAAGAAACTCACATAGATCCTCCGGAAGAGTATCAGTGTGAATCTTGTAAAGAACATTTAGCTTTCGACAGTTTAGCTTAATAGAAATATATAATGTAAAAAAGCCGCCCAAGATGAGGTGCACCCCAATTGTTAGACACGAAAGACAATTGGAGGTGTACTTTTTTATGGTTAAATTTTCACAAGAACAAAAATTAGAAGTGGTAAGACAATATTTAGATGGCAGTGATGGCGTGAAAAGACTTGCGAGATCTATAAAAACTCATCCAAGTGTAATACAACAGTGGGTTAAGCACTACAAAGCAGTAGGTGAAAAAGCTTTTGAAAAACGCTATACAAGCTATTCCCTTCAGTATAAACTGGATGTACTTAATTATATGGATAAACAAGGGACATCTATTAGAGAAACAGCAGCTATTTTTAATATTCCATCTTATGAAACAGTTCGTAGGTGGAAAGAAGCATATGATTTAAATGACGTGGATTCCTTGATTACAAAGAAAAGAGGACGTCCAGCTATGGAAAACAAAAATATAAGACCAAAATTAAATCATAAGGTTGTCAAAGGATCTATAGAGGCATTACAAGAAGAAAATGAACGGTTACTTATGGAAATTGATTATTTAAAAAAGTTAAATGCCTTAATTCAGAAAAAGACAGCATTACAGAACAAGACAAAGCAAAAGTGATTTATGAATTAAGGGACAAATACAAGATCATCGATCTTGTGAAAATCGCTGGTATCGCTCGGAGTACGTACTATTATTGGATTAAACAAATGAATCGTCCAGACAAATACGAGAAAGCTAAAGAACTGATAAAAGAGATCTTTGATGAACATCACGGTAGATATGGCTATCGTCGTATTACATTAGAATTACAAAATAGAGGATATTTACTAAATCATAAAACAGTTCGCCGCTTGATGATTTCTATTGGGTTAAAGTGTCTTGTACGGATGAAGAAATACCGTTCGTATCGGGGGACTGTAGGAAAATTCGCTCCTAACATTTTAAAACGTCAATTCCACGCGTCAAAACCTAATGAAAAATGGGTGACAGATGTCACTGAATTTCATTTGCATGGTAAAAGGTTGTATTTATCTCCTATTTTAGACTTATATAACGGGGAGATTATAGCTTACAATATAGAAGATAAGCCTGCATATTCTCTCGTTTCTAAAATGATAGATAAGGCCTTTAAATGCTTGAACAATGGGGAAACCCCTATCCTTCATTCAGATCAAGGGTGGCACTACCAAATGAAGCGATATCAACAATCGCTAAAAGAGCATGGGGTTGTTCAAAGTATGTCACGTAAGGGTAATTGTTTAGATAATGCAGTCATAGAAAACTTCTTTGGCTTATTAAAGTCTGAATTATTGTATCTTGAAGAGTTCGAGAGTATGGAACATTTTAAGATAGAATTAGATAATTATATTCATTATTATAATCACAAAAGAATTAAAGCAAAGTTAAATGGAATGAGTCCAGTTCAATACCGGACTCATATTCCATCAGCTGCTTAAATTTTTTGTCTAACTTTTTGGGTTCATTTCAAGAAGGACGGCTTTTTGTTTTGTTATTTTACCTCTACATAGTAAGAACTAGCTGTAATATAGAACACGCTGCCACGAGAGTTTTTAATTTTATATTGAGCAGATCCGTTTGTTGTTACTTTATCAATAATTGTAAACCCTAATCCTTTATCTACACTTCCGGCAACATATTTATCTTCCCAGGAAGCAGCAGAATAGAATCTAAGGTTATCTACTTTAGAAACAGCGCGTTTTCCTTCTACAGAAGAAGTCTGTTCCCCATTATAACGAATATAAGAAGGGTTGTAATAAATCCACTGGTTACCGCCCAGGTTTAACCAGTTTCCTAGTTTTCCTAAAACTTTATAGGATTCTCCCTTTTCTAATTGACGAATGACACCATTGCTTGTTGATGGTCCACTTCTAAGGTTAACATTATACCCATCGATGTAAGCTACCCCTTGAACCTCTGTCACGTTTTTAACAGGTTCTTGTGGTTTTGTATCAACTGTTACCTTCCCGCCCTCATATGCCTTTAAAACATCTGCTCTAAATTGAGTTTCTGAAACGCCATGACTGCGAAGATAATCAAGCGGGTCCTCATGATCTGTCCCGCCTAAGTTATAAGTAATGTCTTTATGTGTCCATAGCCCCTTAGAAGGGTGGATGTTTCTGTCACGTAAAATTTCCCCTAATAATTTTACATAACGCTCATATGAACGTTTAAACTTTACTGGGTCGCGTGTTTCACAAAGTTCTACATGAACGAATCTAGCGTTTGCAGATGGACCAGCTCCCCAAGCGCGGTATTTTGTAGATGCAATTTGGATGTTCTCGTCCCAATCTGTTGCGTAATGCACGAATGCAGAGCGCCATGTACGAGTTTCATACTTTTGAATATTAATAGCCGGAGCTTCAGGAGTAGCGGTAGAATGAGCGACAACTCCCTCATAAGCCCCAACTCCATAACGATATGGCTCTTGTGGTAATCCTGGAATAATAAGTGTTCTATCAGCAAAAGCACTTACTGCCGATGATAATACAATTACAGCTGCAGTAGAAATTGAGATTAAAAACTTAATAGATTTTTTCATAGTATTATTTCCCCTTTTTGGCCAAACAAAAAAGAGCGCTGTCTTTTGACAATGCTCAATTATGTAAGGCATATATTTTTATTTGTTGTTATGTTTTTCTTTTCTTGTATCAGATCTGTGTATCTTTGCCTGGATTTCCGCTGCTACACTTTCTAATAACCATGCAGGAATCCACTTATCCCATCCGATTCTCGCGCAGTTTGCAGCAAAACTATTAAAAATGTGATAACTTAAACCGCCAACTACCATGAAGAAAAAGAAATCCGGTAATTTAAGAGCAATATCAAATAAATGTGCAAGAGCTGGCAACGATAAAAGCACCACGGTTCTCGTGATGCCCTCAATTCCATATTGACTGCTGTATGTTCCATCTAATTTAGATGCCTTACTACCGGTAATCCAATCAAGTACGATAATCCATGAGAAAATCATAATCCAAATTAAATTCGCTTTCCCATATAACAAATTAATAATTGTCCCTAATCCGCCACTTATAGCGCTCCCTACTTTAAATTGAGTACTTGTTATGACGTCAATTATATTTAATGACTTGATGAGTTCGTGAATTCTTTCCAAGTTCTCACCTCCTTTCAAATTTTGGCCAAAATAAAAAAAGCCTGCTGCTGCACGCTTACTTAGAAGTTAACTGGTAATATAAAAACTCTAATTTTTCAATTCGTTTTTCTTGTTCAATGCTCTCAAGTTGTTGTTTTTCAAGTTCTTCTACCCGTTTAGCAAGATAAGCTTTCTCATTCTTTTCTGATTCAAGCTCTTGCTTTAGAATTCCAATATCAAACTGCAAATTATCTATTTTCCAATCTAATTCTTGAACAGCTTGCATTGTAATAGAAACAGAACCATAAAGTGAAATTGCATCTTTTTCTCTTGTTGTAAACACTCTATCAGTATCTTCCGCAATCATACCGTAGTTTATTGGTAAAAAGATAATTTCACCTGCATTGTATTTTTCAACATCAGAGATTAAATTATATTGTTGGATTCTTACACTATTAACCTTTTCTAACGCTGAGAAAGGTAAATATTCAATGTTTGTTTTAATCTTTCTTGTAGATGTATTAATGAAATTCTTTCCGTACACATCGCCATTGCATCCAATGTTACCTATTGTTCTTAACACACCTAATTTTACGTTTGCCCAAGAACTACCGGAACCGTTCATGACTTTGATTCCATCATCGATAAAGTTACGAGATATACGCATCATAATTTGATTAGCAAATGTAAAATCTACATCTCCGCCGTATGCAGGTGCGGTATCTGTAATTTGTATAGTGGGGTAACTGGTATTATCAGTTGTGTAAAAATTAATATAACCCCGTAATGCTGTAATATTAATATCTTTGTTTGCTCGTAAGTACATAAAACCAGTAGTAGATCCTGTAGCGTTTGCACTTAAGCTTATGTTTCCATTATCATTTACAATCTTGAAATCACCTTGAGACTTGAGTTCCATTCCCCCGTCATAACGATAGAAGTTAATATAACTAGATTTTAAGATGTTATTTCCACTCATGCCCGTAGAAATACCAATAGAAGCAACTGAATTAGTCCATTGGGAGCCGTTAATTGTCGTTTGGTCAATTACTAACGAACCGTTAAGATTTCCTGATCCAGCATAATCATTACCTAGAATTAAAGCTGAAGTAATGTTATTGTCGCTGCGATTGATAAATCCAAAGTAACCACGGGCTTGACCATTTCCATATAACGTCATGTTCTGAGCGTTTAATCGGATTTGGTCTGCTCCTGAACCCTGAGGTGCGGTTTGAATAGTTACCCCTTGTAAAGTCTGCGCTTTTAAGTGCTTAGCTTCAATATATCCATTCAAGTAGATTTTTTCCGCTTGAATTAACACGGATTGAGCTGTTTGGTTGATTGTAGATGCTATGTTACCTTTTTCAACTCGTTGGTTAATCGCATCGGCCATTAGTAATATGGAACTGTTGTGAGATTCCACCATTGCCTTACTTCCGTAACGATCATTAGATTCATTACGTGTATACACTTCTGTTTTCTCAGCTCTAAGATTAATAGCATTGGAAGTTTGGTCAATAGCCGTCTGCATTGTAGTGATTTTCTGATTAAACTCTGAAGTAGCTACTTTCTTTCCGATTTCTCTGACCATCGCTTGGTAATCTCCCATGTCTTTAGGGTTCGGAATAAATACAGATTTTATTGAGCCCTTTTGAAACATGAGATTACTTACATAAATAGTGCCGTTACGTCGCACACCTACAGTAATTTGCATGTGCGTTACAGCCTGTTTAATTGGAGGGATTGTTACGGAATATTCTTTCCATATCCCATTTTCTAGTACTTCATTTATGTTAGACCCTACAGCTCCCACCAATTGGTCACCGTTCCACGCCTTTACCTCTGCGTACAATCCGTTGTCAATTGATTCCTTGTTTGTTACAAATATTTTACCTCTGTACGTGTACTCACTAAGCGGGTCAATATTGCCTATTACCTGGTTTAATCCCGTCCAAGAGAACTCTTGCTCATAGTTAGAACAAGATATTTTTGTAGAATTGTAACCATCGCAGCGTACTGAACGGGTCGGCTCAAATGTTCCTTTATTTGTATCAGCCGTCCATGTTCCCCATTTATCCAAGGAAGGAAGCTCATTAACAATATTTCCCCACTCATTCATTTCTGTCCAATTGAAAGGAGCGTTAAGAAGTAAGTTAGGCTCTCCTAGTTTTCCTACGTAGTCCTGCATCTGTTTTTCTTCAATTTTAAGCGAAATTTGATTATTAAGCTGATTAATAGAAGATTTATTCTCTTGAATAAGTTGTCCGTGTTGTCCTTGAGTTGCAGTAATGGATGCGACTCCTGTACGGATACTGTTGACAGTTTGCTCTATTTCAGAAGTTTTTGTATGGAAGACCTTAGCTTTCACGAGATCAGCCTGGGAAGGCCCCCACCCTGTAACCTGAGAACCTTCTTCAATTTGGAACTCCCTAAAGTGAATCTGACCGTTTTTAAACAATGCAGGTCTGAAATCCATATGAGTAATTGCTGTATTTGTTGGCTTGTAAGTTAAAACTAAACGTTGCCACTTATCGTACTTGAACGGAATAGGGACACCACAACTTTCAATACTTACATCTTGATACTCTACTCGGTTTCCGTCTTTATCGTAAAACTGAATAATGAAAGGAACTTGGTAATCCCATACAGTATTATTGCTGTCTGCATAGAAGTCTACAGAAAATGTATACGTTGTGTTAGCCTTTGCAGGAATCTTGTGAGTTTGTGCTGAACGAATAAGCGCTTCAGTTAGTCCACTAGCCCATATTTTAAGGATATTACTACTTCTCTTATCTTCAAAGGGAGGAAGCACGGTCCACTGGTCATAAGGCATAATCCAATAGTCAGGGACTCCGTTTGTAGCATCATTCATTGTAGAGTTAGGAGCTAAGTTGTTTAAGCCCTTAAAATTGTTAATAGTTCCCTCTGTAGCTGTAATCTTAGCTGTGTTACTGTCTACAGTCTGTCTAATCTCGTTAGTTTTTGAGATAATTGTGTTAGTATCCTCGGGAGCTGGTCTCCATGTATAAAGCTTATTGCCTATAGTTATCTGAGGTTTAGACTGCTGATAGAATTGCTCACCCTGAAGTGACTCCCATCCTTCTACACGCATCCAATCAGTCGTTGATTCACCAGTAGAGGACATCATTTCCTCAGTTACAATAAAGCTTATTTCAATACGTTTCCACTGATTAGTGGCACTAGGCATGTCCACACTTGCTACGAAACCTTTAAAGTAAAATGTATTACGATATAAAGCACCATCAGGAAGATTTTTAACTCGAATATACATACTATAATTAATTTCGTCGCCTAACTTCACAACTCCACGTTTTACAAGATCACCAAAATTGTAAGCAATCCCTTTCCAATTTCTCTGTGTTTCTGCAATTGCTGAACCTTCAAATGTTTCTTTAGGAATCCAAATACCACCACTATCCCGTAACCACCATCTATTAACCGCTCCGCCATCAAGGGTATTTACAGCACCCTGGAACGTGCTAGAATCAATCATCAAGTTAGTTACATCATCGTTCATATTATTTACTTTGGTTTGCACCTGGGTAATTTTTGCTGAATTTTCGCCTACAGTCTGCTTAATTTCGTTTGTTTGGCGGTTTAACTCTTGAGTGGTAGCAGATAAAACTAGCCAGGGAGTAGCAAATGAACCTTTTTCAAGCTTCAAGTTTCGAATCCACCAACGTTTACCTTGGTTTTCTTCTCTTGCGTCCATCCTGATACGGAACATCCAGGATTTACATTTGTTATCTAACTTGAATGTATAACTTACCCGTTTCCAGTCTGTATTCTCGAATTTGAAAAATTTATTAGTAGGAACTGTCCATTGATCATCTACACGCTGAAACACCATAATTTCAACCCAGTTAGACTCTGAAGCCAGGTCTAGGGAAAGCGTAATATCTTGACCCACATCAAAGCCACGCAAATTATTGCCGAGATAGTCCCCAACTTGATAAAAACCGTCGTGCCAGTCAAGGCACTTAAAAGTAGAATAATCTCCTTCAAATTTATGCTCAGCGTTGAAAATATGGTAAGGAGAAGGGTCTCCACCATTAATAAACTTTGGTAATACACGATTAGCAGAAGAATCATATAGATGATTTTCATTGTTGATTGAACTCTCTATTTTTGTAATTGTAGCTGTATTTTCCTCTGCCGTCTGTTTGATCTCATTTGTAGTTTGGGTAAACTCCTTACTAGAAACTACTTCGCTTATCGGAGGAATCCAATCTGTTACGGGCTGATTCCCTTTAGTGATCTGCACAAACTTGATATAAGAATCCTGGTTTGCATTTACTAGCGTTTCCGAGAAAAAGAACGGTGTAAACATTGTCGGTTCTCCGTCCGCTGTGTGAATACCTACAGCAATGTAAGTCCACTCATTTGCTTTAATCGTTCCCTCGGGAGTGATAGTCCATTTGCGCTTTGCTGTATGAAGATTTGTCCCTTGTGCAGTCCAACTGTGAAGAGGGTCATTAAATCCGTTCCAGTGGTCGATTGGAAGCTTGACCATAGCGGAGTATACATACTCAGTATTTGGCTCTAATTTATAACTATTAGCCTGTCGAGTAGTCCCTTTAACTCGTAGGATTTTCTCTCCATTAACCGCAACTACTTCTAACTCCCCTCCAGTATTATTAGCAATCCATAAGCTTGCATCTTGAAAGTCACCACTATTTTCTATTAAGTTAGTTCGTCCAAGTTTCATATCTTTAAAGCGAGTATCAAGAGTAGTAATTTTGCTAGAATTTTCATCAGAAGTTTGTTTTACAGTGTTCACTGTTTGTTTGACCCCTGTTAAATCTTCACTTAACTCCTTCACTTCTGTTTTTTCTGCCTTATTAGTTAGAGATTCTTCTGTTTGCTCTACAGTTAATTTTATATCTGTAAAACGCCCATCTTTAAATACAACATCAGGAATTCCTGCAACATCCTGTTTTAATTTAGTAATGTCTTGTTCAGCTTGGTTAACGGCTCCAGCAACATCACCTACAGCGCCGCTAATCTGCGTTACTGCATCTTCAAGCGCTTTTGTGTCAGGTGTAATCCTTACCCATGTCCCATTCTTCCAAAGTTTCATAACTCTATTATTCTGGTTTGAATTGTCCACCCAAATAGTCTTGCCGTCTTTTAGTCCCACAGTAGGTGCTGTTGGTTGCTCTATAACATTCGCTGTATTTTTTTCTATGTAATCAACAGTCGCTTCCGCTAAATCTTTAGCTACTTTGGATTCTTTCTCAGCTTTTTCTGCTAACTTTTTAGCTTCCTCAGAAGTTAGCTCTGTATCGCCCACACGGTTCACTAGTTCATCGAAAATATCTTTAGGTACTTTATCATGTAAACTTGATAAAATTCTTTGATACAGCTTTCTGAGCTCTGCATTTGGGTCTACGATTTCTCTGTAGTTACCAAACCTATATTTAGTAGCGCGATTATCCTTGTGAGACTCATCCCCCGTGATTACACGTGCTTCTAAATAAAGCGGTGGTGTTAGGGTAATATCTTTAATATGAACTGTATCCCCTTCATTTACAGCCTCGTGACTAAATCCTGGAATACGCGAAATGTCATATGCATCTACTTCATAACTAACGATTGTATCAATGCGTTTTTTCAGTTCCGTTTTACTTAATTGGAGCAGCCGTGAAGGTTCCATGTTCTTATCATCTGTATCGGGTGTATAGAATCCAAAACGATGTTTCCCATTCCTATTCCATCTTTGAAAAGCGTCTTCATCTACGATATAAGGTAGACCGTTATTTACAGACTCAATTGTAATAATTTGCTCATTTCCGTCTGCATCTTGCCCCATTACATAAGGAATTAGTGCTGTAATAATAGCTTCAGAGTTTTCAGTACGCTTAACGCTGTTTAGATCCTTACCAACTGTTATTTCTTTTCCTTTATCTGCCCCTCTACGTTCGATAAAGTCAATTTTACGTTTAATAGTATTGGCGCCACGTAATTCTACTCTGTAACGTAATTCCCCCTTTTTTTCAAATAAACCAGGTAATTGAGATAAAAGAGAAAGTGGAGCCACAAATTCTTTAGCGGTCATCGTTCGTTTTCCGGTTACTTCTACAATTCCTCGCTCCCAATCTGTTTTCTTAGTAGCGAAGTCAATATATTGCTCAGGAGTCATAGATTCAAATTTTTGAGGTTTGATAAAGTCATCGGAACCCATAAGAACCCATTCACCTGAGGCAAATATAGTAATAGTCTTATTGGATGTATCTTTCTCAATCTCAGTAATTACATAAGGTACTAAAACTCCTGGGCGTGTCTCTTTTATTATTAAATTTTGTTGTTGTAAGTAAGTCTTGTATTTTGAGTTTTCAAGAATAGTAATATCCAAAGTATCTACATTGTTTTGAAGTTCCCAATGGCGATTATCCGCTACATATTCGCTAGGCTTCATGGAAGCAATGACCTGTTGAGTCTTATAATCGATGATGTGTAATTCTCCACTTATTTTTCTCATATCTTATAGGTACCTTTCTCTATACTTTAATTTCGCCCTTCCTATTTGTGCTGGCCGGACAATAATTTCATTTTCACCCTCATCCACTATTGGGTATTCACTGAATAAATCTTTTAAGGGAAGGGCGCTCCTGCCATTTATACTAGCTAGTGATTTTTCGGTATCGATAATTACTTTATCCCCTACGTCAACAATATAAGGCGTTTCATCTACGTCCACATTGTAGAGTTTCCACACTTTCAATTCACTTATTAGTAAATCCATGACAGTTGATAATGCTCCGTATTGTAGGAATGCAATAGCAACCTTAGAAATCGGTTTTGCTGTAGCGGTATTACTATTAGAAGCATCGTCAAAATATTCAACTAGTGACGTTCCATCTACACCGTTGGGGCCATCTGCTTTAGCAAAGTAAACACTCCATTTCTTCCCCCTACGAGCTACTGCCATATGACCATTAAAATCATTAAATGTAGTAGTATAATATCCTGTACTATCTACAATTGTCTTAGTTCCACCGATGACGGCATTTGCTTTTGTTATAGTATGCGATGCGTAATCATCATTCATATTAATTTCTGCAATAACTGAATTATCATCAGCTAAGAACATTAAAACTACTTTTCCTACTTGGGTCATATGAGAAGAGAAAAGTTTTATATTCATGTCTGCTTTGAAATCAATTAATGGACCGTCAGGAATATTACGAGTATAAATAGGACCATGCCACCCGGTACCTGGTCCATATAATTTAGTTGTGAAATAGGAATTATTAGCTACTGCCATTTCACCTGTAGCAAAGTAAGGGCCAATTTTCCCACTTTCTTTCTTCCAAGGCTCAAGTGAATTCATTTCATCGTAGATAACACGTTCTTCCATCTTTACTACTTTGTTTTGAATACCAGTTGGATAACCAAGGCGAAAATACTGATCTTTATTCCATACATCGATATAAGGCGTTGCTTGCAAAACATCAATTTCAATAACCGGTTCTGAGGTTGTAGTCCCATTATTAACGAATCGAGCCCCTAAGTTTGAATCTTTAATGCTCATTTCGTGTTCTTGTGGTAGCCCTAACTTATATGGCATACCGCAAACAAAAGTAATTGTCCCTTTACCTCTGAAAATTAATTCATCAAGTTCAGCCTCGCCATCAACAACCGCCATGTAAGTTCTGTCTTTCTCATCATCAAATATAAGTTCCTTAGCTTCACCTGTGACAAGCCACTTTGCTAAATCTTCTTTCACCTTCTGCATATTAGCCTGGTCAAGTGCTTTCAGTATTACTGGTACTTTTATTTCACGTTTACCTGTATTTGTTTGTAATAAGTGTCCTCCGGGCATCCCGTTTACGTCTAGAAAGTCACGTTTAATAGGAGCCCAGGCAGGACGATTAAATCCCATAAGGATAAATATGTAATCTTTACGTTCGCCATTAAATGTAAAGCTACCGGTTTGTTTTGACATTGTATGTGACTCCTTTATATTTCTAATCAAAGAAAATCCCTCCCAAAAAGGGAAGGATTAATAAGTAGGTGCTACTTTAGGTGTAAATTGTGCGTATCTTGAATTGCGTCTTTCTTGCGTTTTTTCTACCTCAGGAGTGAGAGCTTCACCGACAATTTTTTTATCTAATATGATGTATGTGTTACCTTGATTACTTTGATTATCATCTGGATATGTTGTTTTAACTTGTTGCTCTTGTTTCGGTGCGTTATATCTAGTTTGTTGAGGTGTAGGATTAACCTGTACTAGATCATTAACAAACCGCTTAGAATTCGCGAATTGATTTTGTAGTGTATCGCTAACAAGGTTACCCTCTAGAAAGTCACCCATAACGATATCTTCTTTTTGTGCTGCAAAACCATCCATTACAG
>NZ_JAGXJT010000208.1:0-255 GCF_019091205.1 Bacillus sp. GbtcB14 | reverse complement strand
CCAAGTACTTTAACCACAGGGCTAATAACCTTGGTCATAGGGCCAAGTACTTTAACCACAGGGCTAATAACCTTGGTCATAGGGCTAAGCACTTTACCCATAGGGCCAATCGCCTTGGTCATAGGACTAACCACTTTGAACATGGGCCAAGAGCTTTAACCATAGGGCCAATCCCCTTGGTTTGGTCATAAAGCAAACACCTTGGTCATAGGGCCAAGTACTTTAACCATACGGCCAATCACCTTGGTCATAGGG
>NZ_JAGXJT010000207.1:0-255 GCF_019091205.1 Bacillus sp. GbtcB14 | reverse complement strand
CATCCTTCGGTGCTGATTCAATCGGCATCCATCCGCTAGGCTGTATGTCCGTCTGGGAGAGGGCTTCCATGAACATAACCGCGTCTCTTTGCAGTCTCGAATTGGTGAGACGCAATGCTTCAATCTCACGGGCGAGCCGCATTACGTAGTCGTCGTCAATGTTCCCGGCGCGGCATCGTTCGCGAGCTCGTTTTACAACGTTGTCCTCTTGGTATCCCTGTACCGGGGTGGATGGGGTGGACGACAACCGAGCAA
>NZ_JAGXJT010000206.1:0-255 GCF_019091205.1 Bacillus sp. GbtcB14 | reverse complement strand
CCGTCTGACAGATGACGACGGAGGCCACCTAATCGCCACCCAATTCAAAGGCTCAGGCCAATTCGACAACATCGTGCCGATGAATTCTCAGATTAATAGGAGCGGCGGGAAATGGTATAAAATGGAGCAGGATTGGGCAGCGGCTTTACAAGCAGACCCTCCTCAAAAAGTATCAGTTGAAATCAACGCATTGTATAAAGGAGATTCATTAAGACCCACTGCTTTTAGGGTGAAATATAAAATTGGTGATCAAGA
>NZ_JAGXJT010000205.1:0-255 GCF_019091205.1 Bacillus sp. GbtcB14 | reverse complement strand
GTGGTGACCCGTACGGGATTCGAACCCGTGTTACCGCCGTGAAAGGGCGGTGTCTTAACCACTTGACCAACGGGCCAAAAATTTAAAACTTTTTCCAAGCTTCCAACCGGGCTTGAACCGGTGACCTCTTCCTTACCATGGAAGTACTCTACCAGCTGAGCTATGGAAGCATAATGGCTCCGCAGGTAGGAATCGAACCTACGACCGATCGGTTAACAGCCGATAGCTCTACCGCTGAGCTACTGCGGAATAATA
>NZ_JAGXJT010000204.1:0-256 GCF_019091205.1 Bacillus sp. GbtcB14 | reverse complement strand
TCCTAACCATGTCAGGTACATGTCGCACGTCCGTCAATGTTCGAATGACCCCATCAAACATTCGTATCTTCACAGTACCAATCCCGACAACTTGGCATGGAGCAGCGTTTCCAACAGAAACATGACCAAGCATCCTTGGAGTGTACATTGTGAAGAATTCCCAAACAAACATCAGGTGAAAGGAGCAAGCAAAGTCCACTAGTCATTTGTCATGAATGGAGGCATGCAAGATTTCTTGTGCTGGATTGAGCGTCAT
>NZ_JAGXJT010000203.1:0-256 GCF_019091205.1 Bacillus sp. GbtcB14 | reverse complement strand
CCACCAGAGAACATTCCAAGCAGTTTTAACAGCCGCCAGACCGCTTCCGAATCAAAAGCCTATCGAACTGCTTACGTTCGAAACGCTATCTTCAAGCGAGTGGGAGAGGAATACGGCTGATAAACTCTTCAAACCTAATTACTTCGTTAACATCACAGACACAATGGATGCCAAACTCGCGGCGCTTCACCACTATGACGTAGAAATGAGGGATTACCCTCATCCCCGTTCATATGAAGGCGTTAAACATTTAGGA
>NZ_JAGXJT010000202.1:0-257 GCF_019091205.1 Bacillus sp. GbtcB14 | reverse complement strand
GAGTAAAGATACTAACTTTTGACTGGTAAGAACTCCGAATTAGGGAAAGGTTTCTTCAAAGAAAATATGGATTATTGAATTATCTTTCTAACAGTATAAGAATCGCTGTAAAATAATAGATATCGAGAGAAATATCACACTTTTACTAAGGCAATATCGGAAAGAAATTTAAAAAAAAAACTGTAAATCGACAGTCAATGTAAAACATAAATTTTTGACATCGAAATAATCAGAATTAGGAAAACGTTTCTTCATGA
>NZ_JAGXJT010000201.1:0-257 GCF_019091205.1 Bacillus sp. GbtcB14 | reverse complement strand
TCCACCAGCTGTAAGACCTGCCGTTTCTTCCGTTTCGCTGCCCTTATCCGGCTGATCATCCGCTGATTTTTTCAGAAACGCCCGGATTTTTGCGGCGTAGCCTTCCGTCACCATGACTTGGGATGTGTTTGCCGCCCACCCGCGGTACAAAGCCTGAATGCCGTTTTCTGTTTGCATAGGGACCATGCCGCTTTCTTTTGTCAGCATGGCTTCCGTTTCAGCATCAACCGTCATGCCGCCGTCTTTCCAAAGCGGCC
>NZ_JAGXJT010000200.1:0-257 GCF_019091205.1 Bacillus sp. GbtcB14 | reverse complement strand
AGGTCGTCATGGCGAGGGCGCTGCCGTCGCGGCGCACGATATAACCCGCCACGACATCGTCGTCCGTCGAAGCCGACCACGCGAGATTGACCTGTCCGGGCGGCGACTCTGCCGCGGTCAGACCGGTCGGAACCGTAGGCGCCTGCACGTCCGACGGAGGCGGAGTCTCCTGAATCGAGATATCGTCGAAGCTGACGACTCCGTATGCGGTAAGCAGCCCCAGCTTACCCGCGGAAAGGGCCGTGTCGATCGCGGAT
>NZ_JAGXJT010000199.1:0-257 GCF_019091205.1 Bacillus sp. GbtcB14 | reverse complement strand
CCAAGTAACAGATTTAACTCGCATATACCAGGATATGTGCGGGTATCCTTTCTATACTCCTGCGAAGACATAAAGATCGATTCTCTATAATGCGAGCTGGTCCCAGTGACCCAACAGCCTCGATAAACCAATATAGACTCATGCGTCTAGGTTCTATCAGCCCACTACATGATGTCCGTAAATGCGACTATTTAAGAACGTAGGCATCTTAGACTTAACCAAATGTTAGGTATATCCTAAGCCCGCGAGCTTACATC
>NZ_JAGXJT010000020.1:0-47143 GCF_019091205.1 Bacillus sp. GbtcB14 | reverse complement strand
TGCGATGAAAGTCGCACGTACAGTGCTAAGCGGGGGAAAAGATGGAGATAACTTCAAAGTCTTACCTATCGCAACTAAACGAAAAGGGGAACGGAAAAGAAACCTTCATTTGAAATGATAAAGAATGAAAATGGCGGAGTAGATATGATTTATACAACGAGTGGAGGGAAGCAATCTTTCACTTACTTTTCTGGTCCACCGGAAGATATAGATCATGTTTGCTTGGATTACATGAAAGAACGGTTCGGAAACGTTAGAACTTGGAAACAAGTTGATTTTATAAAGCGGAAATATAAAGAAGGTTATCGAACGATATTCGGAGTAATAGATGAATTAAAAGTAGGTGACAAAGTAGTGATGCATACATGCGGAGAAGCGGCACACTATGACGGTAAAGTTTGGACATGTCGGACGGATCAATTCAAAACGAGTAGTGGCTCGCAAGTGGTGTTTTTAGAAGGATTTAGCGGATACTTCTTAGTTGAATATTTGCAACATGTGAATTTATAAAAAACTAAACAAAGCTGGAAATTAAACTTAAAGTTAGGACTATTATAGTAGCCAAAATATTGGTATTGGGAGGATAATTATGATTGATGCCGTATCAGAAAAAACGTTAATAGCTATTGATAATTTTACGGTTTTTCTATATATAGCAGTAGTTATATATTGTTTCTCTCGGTTATCTCACCGTAAACAATAATAAAATAGTTTCGCATTATTAAGAAGTGAAAGGATTTGATGTTATGGAAATGGAAAAGTTCAATGCAAAAGCATTCTTTATATTTATGGGCATAATTTTATTACTCTGTATCGGTACTAGATTTGCTCAGGAATTTAGGGCGGAACAAGAAAAGAATCATGAGATAAGGATGGAACTAACTAGGAGTAACGTGAAAGTTGCAGAGGATATGGTTGCGAAAGAATTAAATACAGATAATAAAAATTTTCGAATGACTGCTGTACCAGGAGATCTGCTGAATCGAAGTTACTGGATAACTAAAGAGTTAGTATCAGAGATAAAAAAAGATGGGGAAGAATACCGAATCTACTTTGAAACAAAAAGAGTCAGCAATAGTGAAGGGGATCTTGTTATGTATAAACCTACAGGTATATATAAAATTCTTAAAGAAGAGTAGATAATACTATTTGGATTTAAAATTCTGATAATATAATATTTGGAGGTAAATGAAAGGTGAATATAGTAAAATGAATCATAGTAATTTACATAAATCAGGTTATGTTATACTCATATACTTTGTAATGACTCAATTTGTTGGGATTATAGGAGTACAATTGTTAGCAAAGACAGGTTGGTATGATATTAAGGGAAATCAACAGCAAGCAATTCAGCAACTACTTATTCATTGGGAACTAATAGGGTTTTCACTCATATTAACATTCACTTTTCTTGTATATAAGAAAGAAGCGATGAACGATTCGAAGTTATCGATTAAATTATCAAGAAACTCATTCGTATGGATTTTAATAGGAATTGTTGCAGTATTTTTAGCGCAGACAATTGGTAGTATTTTAGATAAGAGTATATTTCACTTAACTACACAATCAGTAAATACATCAAGTAATATTGAAGCTGCAACTATAGCTCCTCTTGCTCTTATATCAATTGTAATTCTTGCTCCGTTAGTTGAGGAACTGGTATTTCGTTACGCGGCCATAAATATACTAAGTCGTAAATTTAATGAAATTGGGTGTATATTAATTAGCTCAGTCTTTTTCTCTATCATGCATTTTGATTTTCCTTTTGTATTTGGATATTTTCTAATCGGACTTGTACTTGCCGCAATATATGTACGTACTAATAGGTTACTAGTCTCATTTATCATTCATGCTACTATGAACTTAATAATTGTTATACTGCAGATTTTTTGATAGAAAATATGTAGGTAAGGAGAGCGTAACTTGACGAAAAAGAAGGCAATATTTTTAGATCGTGATAATGTAATTAATGTTCTGTTACATTAAAGTTAACCATAGGGACTAGATAGTGAAAAGTTCAAGGATGTCTTTTCAAACTATTCTATTACTGTGAGTTCCACTGGAAATTTAGGTTTAAGTATTGGTATTATGAGTGCGAAGTTAGGCTTTAATGTGACTGTTCATATGTCAGCAGATGCGAAAAAGTGGAAAAAAGATTTACTTCGAGGTAAAGGAGTTAATGTTATAGAATATACAGCGGACTATAGTAAAGCCGTAGAAGAAGGAAGAAAACAAGCTGATAAGAATCCGATGTGTTATTTTATCGATGATGAAAATTCAAGGCATTTATTTTTAGGCTATGCTGTAGCCGCTGCGCGCTTACATACACAATTAGAGAAATTTCAAATAAAAATCGGCGAGTCTTGTCCTCTATTTGTTTATCTGCCATGTGGAGTAGGTGGAGGTCCAGGTGGTGTTTCGTTTGGTTTAAAGTTATTGTATGGTGATAATGCGCATGTATTTTTTGCAGAACCTACTCATTCTCCTTGTATGCTATTAGGTATGATGACAGGATTGCATGATGGAATCTCCGTGCAAGATTTTGGAATTGACAATAAAACAGATGCAGATGGACTTGCGGTGGGAAGAGCATCTGGATTTGTAGGTAAAACAATAGAGCCATTTTTAA
Source organism: Bacillus sp. GbtcB14 (assembly GCF_019091205.1). Lineage (NCBI taxonomy): Bacteria > Bacillati > Bacillota > Bacilli > Caryophanales > Bacillaceae > Bacillus > Bacillus sp. GbtcB14. Next base: position 44,514 of record NZ_JAGXJT010000020.1, on the reverse strand, counting down.
GTGGTATATATACAATTAGCGATAATCACCTATATAAGTTACTAAAAGGGTTAGTAGATACAGAGGGTATAGAGTTGGAACCATCAGCATTAGCGGGTATGATTGGGCCAATCAAATTGTTTAAAGAAGGACAAAGATATATAACAAATAATGACTTAACAAAAAAATTGAACCAAGGTATTCATATAGTATGGGGAACTGGAGGGAGTATGGTTCCAAAAGAGGTAATGAAAGTATACTATCAGGCAGGTTCTCAGTTAATCAATAAAAAATATTGATAGATATAAAATGAGTTCATTTTTCATGGCTACCTATGAGAAGATGAACTCATTTTCGTTTTTTGGATGATGGCCATTTTCTGGTACTCCATGTCCATCAATTCAAGAAAGTAGATCCTTTTCTAAACGATAAAACTGAACTTCGGTGTTATCAAAACTCAATTTTTCCGTTTAGGGCTTGGTAAAGAAAATGTGCATCCACTATGAACATTTAGAGGTAGATTTACTTCCAAGGAAATATGTCGTGCGTTTTATGGATAGAAGCTCCTGTATTCGAATTTCATAGTATTAGTGAGGGAATTGGAAGGAAAGCGATAAAGATGGGACACAATAAAAGATTTCGTGATAGTAAAGAATTAAGTGCAGTAATAATATCATTTCCAGGAACTACATGTATTTTAAAAAATAAATATTCCGATAAAATTTTACCATGTCTATTTTGGGAGCCTCTGTCAAAGTTGAGTTGGTTTTCTATAGAAAATAGTTATACATATATGTTTATAGTGGTTTGAAGCAGAAAATAGAATTAGAAAAGTCTTCTAGTTGTCTTGAGGTAAAATATATTCTTCAAAATCCTTATTTAAAATTAAAGAGTACCTTGGGAGAGAGGCGCTTTATGGCCAAGGCTAATGATGAAAATAGGTGACTACGATTGTATTGTATGTACGAGTTTAAATAAAACCCTTACTAGGTAGGTAATAAAAAAATAAATTAGATTCTATATTTAACACTTAGAAAACCATCGTCATAACATAAATTGTAGTAATTCAAATGAAAGAGGGTTGGATATTTATGGATTATCCTGGTATTAATGGCTTAATTAGAAGGTATCGTCCTCAAGCAGGTACCACGGCTATATCATATAGTGCAGCGCAAGGTACTCTTCACGCTGTTCATCATGCAATGCAAATGCAACAACAAATGCATCCTCATATGCAACAACACACGTATCCTTATATGTATCCTCATATGCAACAACATTATACATCTACTGGATATTACAATCCTATAGTGATTTCAGCAGATGGGTTATATATATCAACAATTCCCCATGGAACTCTATACAATTTATAGAAAGATTTTAACTGATAAGTAAATGTTCATTTGAAATAACGATTTTATTAAATAGGTAAAAAAAGGGCACCTGACCAGGGTGCCCCGCCCATAACTATGAATAACAATCCATAATAATATATGTGACTTTTGCCCAATCGTGATGGAATCCAATAAAATCTTTATTTTTGAAAAAAGAGGTGATTAATTGATAAGTAAGTGTTCATTTGAAATAACGATTTTATTAAATGGGTAAAAAAAGAGCACCTGACCAGGGTGCTCCGACCATAACTATGAATAACAATCCATGATAATATATGTGACTTTTGCCTAATGGTGATGGAATCCAATAAAATCTTTATTTTTGAAAAAGAGAGGTGGTTCTTTGTACTGGCTATTTTATCAGTTTGATAATGGGAAAATTGTAAATCCTCCTATTACAATACCATTATTTGTTGCAATAGGAGGATTGGAAGTCCTAAGTTAAAGAAATAAGAATTTGTTTTTCAATGCATGTTATTGATCTTAAAGGCGAATGGAATTTTGTTGAGAGTCAATTGTAGAAAGAGAAAGAGTATTGGGAAGGTATTTCTCATATCAAGAAGTCGTTTAAAAAATATATGTTGAAGAATATTTTTAGTTTATTATTTAGAAAGCATGACATATACACAGGAGATTAATACAAATTGTCTTATATACTTAAGTTTCTATAAAATCGTAAATTTAATAAAAGACGAGAGGTAAATATAATAACACAAATAATCTATTTTCTTATATATAATAAATAAATCATTAATAATTCCAAGCTATCAATTTAATTATCAAGAAATGCAATCATATAGATTTTAAAGGGGATCATATTAGTATTTCTAGCGCAGATGATCGGTAGTATTTTAGATAAGAGTATATTCCATCCATTACAGATGTATTTATTTGAAATAAGAACCATTTAGTGAATTAATAATGAGTGCCACTTTAAAAGAAGAGAGGGCTTAGAATGGATAATGATGTTACATAAATATTTTATTTTTGTAAAAAAATGTTGTTTACAAAAGATAAGAAAGCGTACACTAACTAAAAAAGCTAATGCTAATATTGATACTAAAAAAGAGACATTTCTACTTACTTATATTGGTGGATAAAAAGGGGGTATATCATGTTAAATGCTTTTGAAAATAATTTTATTGAAATAATTAATGCTACAGAAAATAATCTGAAAAATATTCATTTAAAGATACCAAAGAAAAAGACGACAGTGTTTGTTGGTCTTTCAGGATCGGGAAAATCATCACTTGTCTTTGATACACTAGCTGCAGTATCAAGGAGGGAGTTAAATGAAACATTTCCAAGTTTTACACAACAATATTTACCGAAATATGGTCAACCTCATGTGGAAAATATTAAACATTTACCAGTAGCAATTGTGGTCGAACAACAACCGATTGGAAAAAGTGCTAGATCCACTTTAGCAACCTATACTGGAATTTATTCGTTAATAAGATTAATGTTTTCTAGGATTGGCAAACCTTTCATTGGATATTCTGAACATTATTCTTTTAATTTACCTCAAGGGATGTGTCCTACCTGTCAAGGATTAGGATATATCGATGAGATTCACGAAGACCTATTAATTGACAAGAACAAGTCACTTAATGAAGGAGCTATTACTTTCGTTAGTTTTGGACCAGGAACTTGGCGATGGGAAGGATACGCCAATAGTGGTTTATTTGATTTGGACAAACCACTTAAAGACTATACTCCAGAAGAATTTGAAATGTTTATGCATGCCCCGCGTCAAAAATTAGAAAACCCTCCTAAAGAATGGGGGAAAACTGCGTTATATGAAGGCTTGGTACCTAGGATAAAACGTTCCATTATTCAAAGCGCTGAAGGTCGACATCACAAAGCAGCAATTGAAGCTGTTGTTACTAAAAAAAACTGTCCGAATTGTAAGGGGACAAGGTTAAATTCAAAAACATTAACAAGCCGAATTAATGGATATAATATTGCAGAGGTCTGTTCCATGGATTTAATTCATCTTGTTGGATTTATTCAGAAAATCACAGAACCAATAGCCAAGGGTGTAACGCGTGAAATATTATCAAAAGTAAACGCATTAATTGATATTGGTTTAGGATATCTATCCCTAAATCGTGGAACAGACACTTTATCAGGTGGCGAGGCTCAGCGAATAAAAATTGCAAAATATTTAAGCAGTTCATTATCTGATTTAGTTTATATTTTTGATGAACCTAGTGTTGGGTTACACCCACATGATATTATCCTTATTAAACAAGCACTAACTAAGCTAAAAGAACAAGGTAATACAGTTATATTAGTTGAACATAATCCTAGCATCATAGAAATGGCTGACTATATTGTAGAAATGGGACCAAAAGCTGGGACTTACGGAGGTTATATAACATTTACTGGAAGTTATCAAGAGTTATTAGAATCGGATACCATAACAGGGAGAATGCTTCAACAACCCATAAAATTCAAAAAAACAAGATCTTTTTCTAAATATATTCAGGTGAATCATATTGAATCTCATAATGTCCATGATGTAGATGTTAAAATTCCAGTTGGAATTATGACAGTAATATCAGGTCCTGCAGGTTCGGGAAAAAGTACTTTAGTTAACGCAGTGAAACGGCAGGTTTCTCCGAACCTTTATATTGATTTAAAACAAGACTCCATAGGTATAAATATAAGGTCGACACCAGCAACTTATTTAAATATATTATCTCCAATTAGAAAACTCTTTGGGAAGGAGAATAATGTATCCATACAACTATTTAGTTTTAATGGAAAAGGGGCTTGTCCAAAATGTAAAGGAAAAGGGGTGACAATTACAGAAATGGCCTTTATGGATCCTGTGACTCAAACATGTGAACTTTGCAACGGAAAACGATATAGCAAAGAAGCTCTCCAATATAAATATCAAGGAAAAAATATTTATGAAGTACTTTCATTACCGATTTATGAAGCTTTGGATTTTTTTAAAGACATTTCAAATATCTATAAAAAGCTAGATAATTTAAAACAGGTAGGACTTGATTATTTAAATCTAAGTCAGTCAATGACTACCTTATCTGGTGGCGAGTTGCAACGTTTAAAATTAGCATTTCAGTTGGAGAATACTGGTCAAATCTATTTTTTGGATGAACCAACTTCCGGACTTCATTTACAGGATACATTAAAGTTGCTTAGGTTATTTAATGATTTGGTAAATAAGGGGAATACTTTAGTGTTGATTGAGCATAATTTAACCGTTATTTCACAAGCAGATTGGCTGATTGATATGGGTCCAGATGCGGGTAAATATGGAGGCCGCATCTGTTACTCGGGAATACCATCGGATTCTATTCAAAACAAGGGATCACGTACTGGCGAAGCGTTACGTGTAGCTATGTCTTATTCGGATGAATATTATTAAAAATATAAATTTTGTTTGTTGAGACTATTTTAAAGAGACGTTCTAACTTCTACTGGCCGATATCTATTAAAGTTTATGTAGTATTGATATTGTGTTTTAAAGACGTTTTTATAAGGAGTGCAATACACTTATCTGTTATTAATAAACTTTTAACATGGATTTCGGTCAATGGGATTTGTCTTAATTAATACATATTAGTGGTCATAATTTTAAAAACTTCGACTGTTTATTTGTAAGATATTCACAGTCCAAGTTTTACATGTATTAATGTAGTGGCTGCTGACCTAGTTCATTTTTACAGACTTACAAATCAACAATCGTTCGGAGTGATAGATGTCTTAGCTAATCGAATATCTATAGCTAAGATATCGAAGTATGCTTAGTTGAGAAGATTGTAAGGACAATTCTACTCCAAGTCCTTTAATTTGAGCTAGTTGTTATAATGTCTTAAAAGCTTTATTGCAGATTATCAGGAAACGAATATTTACACTTATTACTCTAGCTGTAATGAAATCACTATGGTTATATTTATGATGGATATATATCGTTGTTTATGTGGGCAGCAAAAACGATAAATCGTTATAAATAATATGCAGGGATATATCAGCTTGAAAGGGATTTTAAACGATTGATTTAGAGTAGGCATTCAAAATAATGGAATGGTGGTCCATTATGGCGATATATTTATCAATGTTATTTCTTTGTATAAGTAGTTAAAAATAGAAATTTGGCATTCCTAAATGATAGTATGAGATTCAAGAATAGCATAGGGATTTCGCTATTCTTGAAGTCAACGACAGAAAAAATAGACTTTTTGATTAGCAAAGCGGATAGAGAAACTAACACATCATGTCACGTGTTAAATTTGCATGAATGAATATAGCAGTGTGGATTGCTACAAGTATTATAAAGGGAACTTTCAAGGAACTACAAAGAGAGTTGAAAAATATAGGTTTAGAGAAAAGAAATGTAAGTTCAATATTTTTTATGAATCATTAGTATGTACTTAGAAGTTGCTCTAAACAGTGAATTTTCTATTGGTGTACAGTGACAATAAAGATGCTTAATATTTACTTGATGGATTGGCATTATTACGCTAGATAATAGTCTTTTTGTAAAAATAAAGTTGTTTAATTTTTTTATATAGGAATTGTAATGGCTATATAAAAAAATTGTAAAACTCTCGCTAAATATGCAAGAGAAGGTAAGTGTAGTAGCTGTAAAAAGTTAAGCAATTATTGTAAATGATAACAACTTAACCGTTATTTAAACGATTTTATTTTTAATTTAAAAGTAATATTGTCACTCGATACTAATAAAGAATTTCCCTATATAATAGATGATATTTACCTCCTTAGAATCCCACTTAGCCTTGAATAAAGCCGTTTGGAAATCTTTTCCCAGTCATTCATACTTCTCTTATTATCAACATCCAGGTAATTAGTTATTAATAGACATAATGGCTCCATATAATTATTTATTATTTTGTTTAATAGTCCATCGATATATGTACTATCATCAGCTAGTTTTATATGTAAATAATCAAGAAAGTTTACATCATTTTTATTATAATGAATCATGTTCCTTAATACCCTACATTCTTCTCCAATATCTTTATCATAATCACTTATCAAACGAGAAAATTCATAATTGTAACTTTCATCTATTTGAGTAAATTTCCCTTTCAAAAATTTATTCATGTTTTTTATATTGTCCATAACTTCATCTATTTTTATAGATGATAATCTCATTAAAATATATTTATCTAGATTTAATTCAGTTGTATTCAATTGAAGTATATTATAAAGCCATATACAAGTCGAAGCCTCCTGAAGAGACAAGATTAACCTGGTTATTATTATTTTTTCTTCTGCCTCTCCAATAAAAAACACTGAATCATGAATATCCTTATCTCTATAATTCTTTTCATCATTATGAACAAATATCGGGAATTCTGAGTACTTTAATGTACCATTAGAATCTATTACTAGCTTTTCCTTTAGTAAGTTTATTGTCTCACCGACCTTTACAAAAAAACTCTTAAGGTCAATTTGACTTTCTTGTGATAAATCCGGAAAAAAATCAGTATCAATAAATATATAAGTTGGATAGATAGTACTCCCTACTAACTGTCCTTCTTTTAAATAAAAGCCTAAATTATCTATATCATTACCAAATTGATTAATATGAAAATCCATTATTCGATTATATATTTTTATGTTATCGCGCTTTTCATATAATTTGACGCGATGTCTAATTTTTTTTATGTTTGGATCAATAGAAATAGAATCATCAAAGAGTTCTTTATTTATTTGATATATTATTAGACATATGTCCCTAGCTAAAGGGAATATATGTACAGCATTATTCTTTTGGTTCTTTTGTAGTCTTAACAAATAGGACATTCCCATTAAGTCATAATAAGCAGCGTGAATGGCTGACATATTTAATTTATCCTCCCAAAAATCTATTAATTTTCATTGATTCCAATAATTGTCGTTAAATAAAGTTTATCATACTGATACATTTAACTGCTTCACCCAACCCATAAACACATCATTTAATATTCACTTGATGGATCGGGATTATTACGTTAGATAATAGTCTTCTAATGAAAATAAAGTTGTTTAATTTTTGTATGTAGGAATTTTAATAACTATATAATTTACATTGTAAAACCCTTGCTAAATATGCAAGGGAAGGTAGATGTACTAGCTGTAAAAAGCTAAGCAATTATTGTAAATGATAACAACTTAATTGTTATGTAAACGGCTTTATTTATTATTAAACAACAATATTGTCACTTGACAATCAGGACAGGTAGAGAATGCGTAGCTTGTTTATCCTATAGTTAGGCTACAATGAATTAATATCATAATCCCACAAGCCTAACTTCCCCCTAGCGGGTATATAATTTATTAACATTTCTTTATTAGAAACTTCCCAAGCATAATTCCCAACCCTAAAATCCCCTAAAAAGTAGTCATTTCCTGAAACTATACGTCCATCTTCCAATACTGCATTCGTTTGGTTGTCTTCTATTACCTTTAAACAATTTATAAGATTACATACACCAATAATCTTACCGGTTGGTAGATTGTTGGTGTTCAATCCTTGTTTGCTGAGTATAGAATGAATTATTTCATTGTTGCAAGCATTACTATCAATCTTTTTACTCGTGTGAATTGCCAATGAACCACGATATTTAGTATTCCATGTCCTTGTTTCATAGTGAGCTTCATTAGACAGAAAAAGGCTAGCCCATGGTTGAATCATTGAAAGTACCTTCATGTAAGTAATCCCACTTTCTTTTAATATCATTGAAATATAAAGCAAAGTCGTGTTCTTTCAAACACGACTTTGCTTTATATTTATGGTTTGAGAATAACCTTAGTACACTCATCTTCATGGTCATTAAAAATCCGATAAGCTTCACTTGCCTGATCCAATGGGATTTGATGACTAATAATTTGAGTTGGATCTAGTTCGCCGGATGTAATTTTTTCAAATAACATTGGCATGAGATGTATAACAGGGGCTTGGCCCATTTTTAAATTGATATTTCTTTCCCATATATTACCGAGAGGGAATTGATTGTATGTGGAACCATAAACGCCTGTGATTTGAATTGTACCACATTTACGGACTGCATCTGAGGCGATTTTGAGAGGGCTTAGTGTCCCCCCAATCATCATCATACTTTGTTCAATAGATTCAAGCATTGTTTTTTTACCATCCATACCTACACAATCGATAACCACATCCGCTCCGCCATTTGTTAGTTCACGGATATATAGTCCGGTATCAGTGAATTCTTCAAAGTTAATTGTTTCCACATTGTTCATTTGTTTTGCTTTTTGTAATCTGTATGGTAGGCGATCAACAGCAATAACACGTTTAGCTCCATGCATCCAAGCAAACTTTTGTGCCATTAAGCCGATTGGTCCACAACCTAGAATAACGACAGTATCACCCTTTTTTACTCCACCATGCACGACGCTCCAATAAGCTGTTGGTAATACGTCAGATAGGAACAATACTGACTCATCGGGCAGCTCGCATGATTCCGGAATAATGAAGGGAATATTGTTCCCATATGGTACACGTAATAATTCCGCTTGACCTCCGACGTAATCCCCGTAGCGGTCTGTAAAACCGAAGTACCCGCCCGTATCTATATTATAAGGGTTAGGGTCAGTATTGGCATTATCGCATTGACTTTCCATATCTTGTTGGCAATATTGGCAATGACCACAAGCAATATTGAAAGGTAATACAACTCTATCGCCTTTTTTCACGTGTGTAACCTCTGGGCCAACCTCTTCAACAATTCCCATTGGCTCATGACCAACTACATAATCTTGTTGAGCTGGTAATGCGCCTTGATAAATGTGGAGATCGGAACCACAGATCGCAGTTGATGTGATTCTTACGATAATGTCATCGTTTTTTATTAAAACTGGATCTGGGACATTTTTAACCTGCATATCTCTTACCCCTTGGTACGTCACTGCTTTCATTTCTTTACCTCCTAGTCTGTCTTGCTCAGAAATTTCATTATAGTATCGTCCAGTAAATTTAAGTATATACATTTGTATTGATTCAATTTAATTTTTTTCAGCGTACTGCAATGAGATTTTTTTGGATTAGGGATCATCCACATGTTACGCTCATAAACTTGTTAATTGTATTATTGTGCGATGAAAGTTTCTGCCGTATTCTCTGCTAATGAACGAAAAAACTGAGGGGATTTCATAGGTTGTTCCAGCTAAAAAATGACGAAAAACATCCTTTATTCTTTATGCATTAATGTACTTCTGGAAACTCTTGCACTTCTATTTATGGAATAAAGCTCAATAAGAAAATTGATTTATAGAAAAATACACTTAAAAGAAAAGGGGAAGAGAAGGGTTGAGAAAATGAAAAAAACCACGAAACACCTTGATATGAAAGCGTTTCGTGGTTTTTTAGATGTTTCAAACACATCATTTAAGAATTTCTTCCTCTTTTGAGTGTAAATCGTATACATAAGAAAATTGAGTATTATTATTCGATTCCTTCGTTATCCTAACATTTGTATCGATTTTTATGGAAATGGATTGTTTACAGCCTCTGTATATCCTCTTACCAATTTGAATCAACTTAGATTTTATTCAACTGATTTTTTATTAGAATCTTTCGCTAAAAATTCTCTGAAATCATCTCCCCAATCACAGATAGAGTTTACAACGGGTTCTAGAAGTAAACCAATTTCACTCAGTTGATACTCTACTTTAGGAGGTACAACGGGGTATACAACTCTAGTAATTATTTCATCTTCTTCTAATTCTCTCAATTGTCTAATTAACATGCGTTGATTGACATCGGGAAGGTATTTTTGTATTTCACTTAACCTTAATGGAGCCTGTTGGAGCAAACACCATATAATCGCTATTTTCCAACGTCCACCTATAACGGATAAAGCCAAATCTTTGCTAGTGAAAAAAGTTTTTTCTTTATAATCAATAACCATTATATCACCACTTCTTTCTATTAGGGTTTTGTTTATAGTGACAAAAACGTCAGTATTGTCTAGTGAATTATAATATGTAATTATGGAAAAGTAAATTAGAAAACAAAAGAAAGAAGGGATTCAATTGAAAAGTAGAGCTGCTGTTGCATTTAAGCCAGGAGAACCACTTCAAATCGTAGAAATCGATGTAGAAGAACCAAAAGCAAAAGAGGTATTGGTAAAAATACTGTATACTTCTGTCTGTCATACAGATGCTTTTACATTATCAGGTGACGATCCAGAAGGCGTATTTCCTGCTGTATTAGGTCATGAAGGTGCCGGTGTTGTCGTTTCAGTAGGTGATGAAGTGACTTCAGTAAAACCTGGTGATCATGTGATTCCACTATACACGGCTGAATGTGGAGAATGTAAGTTCTGTCGTTCGGGTAAAACAAATTTATGTAGTGCCGTACGAGAAACGCAAGGTAAAGGTTTAATGCCTGATGGAACAACTCGTTTCTCTTATAATGGAGAGCCTATTTATCATTACATGGGAACAAGTACGTTTAGTGAATATACAGTCGTTCCTGAAATCTCTTTAGCAAAAATTGACCAAGAGGCGCCGCTTGATAAGGTTGGCCTATTTGGATGCGGTGTGACTACTGGGATTGGTGCGGTACACAACACAGCAAAAGTAGAAGAAGGGGCTGTGGCAGCTGTATTTGGTTTAGGAGCGATTGGATTAGCCGCTATTCAAGGACTGGTTCAAGCGAAGGCAAGCCGAATTATTGCAGTTGACCTAAATCCTGAAAAATGGGAACTAGCTAAAAAAATGGGAGCGACTGATTTTGTGAATCCTGTGGATTATGACCGCCCAATTCAAGAAGTTATAGTCGAAATGACAGATGGAGGAGTAGATTATAGCTTCGAGTGTATTGGTAATGTTGAAGTAATGAGGTCTGCTCTTGAATGTTGTCACAAAGGTTGGGGTGAAAGCACAATTATCGGTGTAGCAGGCTCTGGTAAAGAGATTCATACTCGTCCATTCCAATTAGTAACGGGTCGAGTATGGCGTGGTTCTGCTTTTGGCGGCGTGAAAGGTAGAACACAGCTTCCAGGAATGGTTAAAGATTATATGGATGGTAAAATCGATATCGATTCATTTATCACACACCACTTAAACTTTACAGACATCAATGAGGCATTTGAATTGCTCCATAAGGGCGAGTCAATCCGTACGATGTTAACATATGAAAAATAATGAGTATATTCAAGGAGGATAACGACATATGACTACCACTAAATTACATCCAAGATTAGATAACGGGATTAATGATTATCCAGTAGTAAAAGACTTTGCAGGAGGAACATTAAAGTGTCTCTGTGAATCAAATAAAGTAGAAGTCAAGGTAGATTCGCAAACAATGCACAACCATGCATGTGGTTGTTCTAAGTGCTGGAAACCAGAAGAATCCATTTTTTCTATAGTAGCTGTAGTACCTCGCGACAAAGTTCATGTCATTAGTAACGGCCATAAGTTAGAGATTGTTGATAAAACAGCAGCAATTCAAAGACATTTTTGTAAAGAATGTAAAGCACATTTATTTGGTCGTATAGAAAATAAAGATCATGCATTTTATGGTTTGGATTTTGTTCATACAGAATTATCAGAGGATAAAGGGTGGTCTGCACCCCAATTTGCTGCATTTGTTTCGTCGGTAATCGAAACGGGTACTCCCGCTTCAAAAATGGCCGATATCCGAAAAAATTTAAATAACATTGGATTACCTACCTATGATGTCCTATCACCTGAGTTAATGGATTTAATTTCTATTAATGCTGCTAAACTAAATGGCACATTAAATGAATAAAAATTTATACTTTAATGTAGTGTAAGTCCGAAATGTAAAAAGTAAATCTTGCTGGTACGCATGATAAATAGCCGCCTGTTTATTGATTTTTCATCAAATAGGCGGCTGTTTTATAATTTTGTACAGGTAGCTTGCCTAATTATTTTTAGATCAGGACACGTGCTGATCCAGCATTTTAGGATTCTAATGTATGGTCAACAAGGCAGAAAACGCTGTACAGAATCTATGTACAAGTACTAATCCGTGTGAAACATCTGTAGAAGAAACGAAAGAAACTGAATGTAACCTCATTTTATGGACAAGATGTTCCCTTCTAAATAAAGATCAGCAATTAACTAAAACAAGGTTCATAAAATTCGCTTTTTTGCAGCCGTTCTAAGAGGGAGCGACTGCAACTATTTTTATAGTTGATTACATTCCATTAATCTAGAGAGGTGTTATCATGACACAATATATTAAAAACAAAAAATTGAAATTTTCGGTTCCCGTCATTTTTCAATTTGCTTTAAATATAGCATTGATTTTATTAGCTTTTATTTTTTTTGTTTTACTTGGAAAAGAAATAATATATTTCATTCAGTTTTCTATATTTAACGAAGGTTTTGAGAATCAATACAAGCTTCTGGATCGCATTTTAATTTTCTTTTTATATTTTGAGTTTATCGCCATGATTACAAAATACTTCCAAGGACATTATCACTTTCCACTACGATACTTTCTTTATATTGGTATTACTGCTATGATTCGTCTGATCATCGTCTACCATGAAAATCCGATTGATACACTTCTTTACGCTTCAGCCATACTGGTACTAATTATCGGTTACTATATTATGAGCTCTTCATCAGCAATGGAGCAAAAATGTTAATTTGAATAACCAAAAGGAACTCACCAAAAAACTAATATACAAACTGTCATAATTAAATATATCAAGCTTATGACGGTTTGTATCTTCTAGAAAGGTTAGGTTTTACATCTTTTTTATTCGTATTTAGAGTAATCTCTTCAACAATATACCTATTTAACAATACTTCACTCATGGATTTATCCCTATTTCAGATTTCCACCCTATATCGAAGCATACTAGTAGACGCGTAAAAGAGACTTCACCAAGAAATGATAAAGTCTTTTTATATATAATGATTTGAAGTAACATCTTAGTCTACAATATAAAGGCCTAAAGTGCTTTTTGACTTTCTGTTAATTAGTTATTAAATCTAAAACCAGTTATCGGATACGGTTTTCTACCTAGTGAAAAGGAAGTTTACCTGTCTCTTCAGAAATAACAAGAACTAGAGCGTGACTTAACATAGTTAAACCGAGAGCAGTACGATGACGAGTTCCGAGTTTTTTCACTCATGATTATAATTGTGATAGGAAGAATATTTGCTGCTGATACAGTCTAACTTCCTCGAATCAAAACTGCCCATCGTGTAAAGGGTTTCCAGGGGAAAATTGATTCCAATAAAAATGAAGTCAAAGCAGTCCTATTGAAGTTTCAGTCCGTACCAGCGAATCTTCTAGTGGAATTATCCTTTCTACGACTATTAAAGCCCATTGTTGGCGTTTTGATAAATTTTGGATCGTTGTAAATATGTCAACATACTTGTCTGTGAACGGCGCTAAGTAATTTTTTTAATAAAAGCTGGTGGCCTTAGCTTCACTTTTCGCAAATCCCTCTTTTATATCCTCGAATTTTTTAAAAGACAATAATGTGCATAGTCCAGATCTTTCAAGCAATTTTTCATTCGAGTCACTAATGGCTCTAGACCTTCTTTCATCAGTCTTTTTATTGGAGTCAAATTGAATTAATCAAAATTTTGTTCCATCGACACCTTTTTACAACTTCCCTTTATATTATTCAAGTTCCTTCATAAATAATTATTTAAAAATTATAGTGACAAAAATGTCAGTATTGTACGATGAATTATAGTATGTAATCATGGGAAAAGTAAAGATTAGAAAAAAGAAAGAAGGGATTCAATTGAAAAGTAGAGCTGCTGTTGCATTTAAGCCAGGAGAACCACTTCAAATCGTAGAAATCGATGTAGAAGAGCCAAAAGCAAGAGAAGTATTGGTAAAAATACTATATACTTCTGTCTGTCATACAGATGCTTTTACATTATCAGGCGACGATCCAGAAGGTGTATTTCCTGCTGTATTAGGTCATGAAGGTGCCGGTGTTGTCGTTTCAGTGGGTGATGAAGTGACTTCAGTAAAACCTGGTGATCATGTGATTCCACTATACACAGCTGAATGTGGAGAATGTAAATTCTGTCGTTCTGGTAAAACAAACCTATGTAGTGCAGTACGAGAAACACAAGGTAAAGGTTTAATGCCTGATGGAACAACTCGTTTCTCTTATAATGGAGAGCCTATTTATCATTACATGGGAACAAGTACATTTAGTGAATATACAGTCGTTCCTGAAATCTCTTTGGCAAAAATTGATCAAGAGGCGCCGCTTGATAAGGTTGGTCTATTTGGATGCGGTGTGACTACTGGGATTGGTGCGGTACACAACACAGCAAAAGTAGAAGAAGGGGCTGTGGCAGCTGTATTTGGTTTAGGAGCGATTGGATTAGCCGCTATTCAAGGACTGGTTCAAGCGAAGGCAAGCCGAATTATTGCTGTAGACTTAAATGAGGATAAATTTGAATTAGCTAAAAAAATGGGCGCAACTGATTTTGTAAACCCTTCTAAATTTGATAAACCAATTCAAGAAGTCATTGTTGAAATGACGGATGGAGGAGTAGATTATAGCTTCGAGTGTATTGGAAATGTTGAAGTAATGAGGTCTGCTCTTGAATGTTGTCACAAAGGTTGGGGTGAAAGCACGATTATCGGTGTAGCAGGCTCTGGTAAAGAAATTCATACTCGTCCATTCCAATTAGTAACAGGTCGAGTATGGCGTGGTTCTGCTTTTGGCGGCGTAAAAGGTAGAACGCAGCTTCCAGGAATGGTTAAAGATTATATGGATGGTAAAATCGATATCGATTCGTTTATCACACACCACTTAAACTTTACAGACATCAATGAGGCATTTGATTTGCTCCATAAGGGTGAGTCAATTCGTACAATGTTAACATATGGAGAGTGAAAAAGTGAGTCTTAAACTTATTGAAAAACATCACTCTTTCGGTGGAGAACAATGTAAGTACCGCCATTATTCAGAAGTCTTACAATGTGATATGACATTTAGTATCTACTTACCATCAAATAAAGAAGAGAAAAAAATTCCTCTTATATGGTGGTTATCTGGTTTAACTTGTACAGATGATAATTTCAGTCAAAAAAGTGGATTTCAAAGATTGGCTGAAAAATATCAAGTGGCAGTCATGATTCCAGATACTTCACCACGTGGGGAATATGTTGCTGATGATGCAGGATGGGACCTTGGACAAGGGGCAGGTTTTTATTTAAATGCAACACAAGATCCATGGGCAAAGCATTATCATATGTATACGTATATCGTAGATGAATTAACAGCTATTGCGTCAACATTGATTCCTAATTTTTCAGGAGAAGAAAGTATAATGGGTCATTCAATGGGAGGTCATGGTGCTTTAGTAATTGGCATGAAAAATGCTGCGAGATTCAAAGCGATTTCTGCCTTTTCTCCTATTGTAAGCCCTAGTCAAGTCCCATGGGGCATAAAAGCCTTTTCCTCTTATTTAGGTGAAGACAAAGATTCTTGGAAAGAATGGGATGCGTCAGAACTGGTTAAAGAAGCTGGTATGCCACCTGTTCTCATTACGCAAGGAATTCAAGATGAGTTTTATCCAAAACAATTAGATGAAACAATTTTCCTAAAGAATGCTCAGAAAAATAATCAAGTAGTAAATTACAAGAAAATAGAGGGTTATGATCATAGCTATTTCTTTATTGCTACTTTCTTAGAGGAACATTTTGCTTTTCATATGAAGTACTTAAGATAATTCTTTTTTACGAAAAATATCCACATTGTAATTGAATGTGGGTATTTTTTGATAACTGCATGTTGTTATATTTTTAAGTTTATTATCTATAAAATAAGAAATTATTTGAAGCATGGGTAAGCTAATTGGGGGTATCGTTAAATTGAATTTCAAAAAAATGTTAGTCAATGACCGTGTTAAACCATACTTATTAAAAGCCCGTTATGGGATTGAAAAAGAAAGTAAACGAGTAGATTTATCGGGAAATTTAGCTAAAACAGATCATCCTAAAAGTATTTCGTTGCGAGATGATCATCCATATATTCAGCGTGATTTTTCAGAATTACAGATGGAAATAATTACACCTGTTACTGAGACATTAGAGGAACTGTTTGATTACCTAGCAGCAATACATGATGTTGCTTATCGTTCTATGGGTAAGAATGAAATGCTTTGGCCATTAAGCATGCCACCACAGTTACCAGAAAAAGACGAAGATATTGTGATTGCAAAATTGAAAAATGCTGAGAATGTTCAATATCGTCAAACTTTATCGAATTCTTATGGCCGTCGTAAACAAATGCTTTGTGGTGTTCATTTTAACTTTGAATTTGGCGATGAGTTAATTCAGGCTTTATTTAACGCGCAATCGGAGATTAAGGATTATCAGCATTTTAAAACAGAGATGTATCTAAAAGCCACAAGAAACTATTTACACCATCGATGGTTATTCACTTATTTTTACGGATCTTCTCCTAGTAGTGAAAAGAATTTTTTTGAAGAAGATTCGTTGAAAGAGGTAGTAAGAAGCATTAGAAGCAGTAAATATGGTTATACCAATTCCAATGATGTTCAAGTGTCATATAGCAGTATACAGAACTATGTATCAGATCTTTCTTTGATGGTTAAAAGAGGGCTTCTGTCAGCAGAAAGAGAATTTTATTCACCTGTCCGTTTAAGAGGCGGACATCATGCTTCAGATTTAGAGGATCACGGTATTAGTTACATTGAATTAAGAAATATAGACTTAAACCCTTTTGAAACGTATGGATTTAGCTATGAACAAGCGGAATTTCTCCATCTTTTCTTAATTTATTTACTATGGAAAGATGAAGGAGAAAATTGTGATGAGTGGGTAAAAATGGGCGACTTTTACACTGATATAGTGGCTCTTGAGCACCCATTAGAGCATACACAATTTGAAATAGAAGCTAAAAATATGATTAATGAGATGGAACAGTTAGCAGAAACTTTAAATTTGACTATTTCAGAGACGTTATTTGTGCAACTGAGAGAAATGTTAATGGATCCAAGTAAGACTTTAGCTGGGAGACTTTATAAAGAAAGTGAAAAAAGCAGTCAAGGTCAAGTGGCTACGTCGATTGCTAAAGAAAATTATAAAAAATCATGGGATAAGCCCTATCAATTAGCAGGATTTACTGACATGGAGTTGTCTACTCAGATTTTAATGTTTGATGCGATTCAACAAGGGATCCAAGTAGAAATCTTGGATCGACAAGATCAATTTTTGAAGCTGAAATTAAAAGATCATGTTGAATATGTGAAAAATGGGAATATGACGAGTAAAGACAATTATGTATCCACTTTAATTATGGAAAATAAAACAGTAACAAAGAAAATTCTTCAACAACATGGATTCCGTGTGCCGAAAGGTGAGGAATTTCAGACGATTGAACAGGCTTTACGTTCCTATGATTTCTTTGCTACCAAACCTTTTGTTGTGAAACCGAAAACAACAAATTATGGATTAGGAATATCAATTTTCAAAGAAGACGCCAGTTATAAAGATTATCAACAAGCCATTACATTAGCATTTAAAGAAGACTCTTCTATATTAGTAGAAGAATTTCTTAATGGAACAGAATATCGATTTTTTGTATTAAATAATCGAGTTTATGCTGTTTTATTAAGAATTCCTGCGAATGTTAAAGGTGACGGCAAACATACAATCGAAGAGTTAGTCGTGCAAAAGAATCGCGACACGCTAAGAGGAAGAGACCATAGGACACCTTTAGAAACTATACAGTTAGGTGAATTGGAGAACCTTATGCTTAAAGCTCAAGGATATGGAACGGATTCAATTCCAGAGAATGATGAAATCGTCTATTTACGTGAAAACTCTAATATTAGTACAGGTGGAGACTCGATTGATGTGACAGATCACATTCCTGATGATTATAAAAAAATAGCAGTGGATGCAGTATCCGCACTTGGAGTTGAAATTTGTGGTATCGATTTAATTATTGAAAATACCGAAGTTCCTGCTACTAATAAAAATGCTTACGGAATTATTGAAGCGAACTTTAATCCATCCATGTATATGCACATCTATCCATATAAAGGAGAGTCCCGACGTTTAACTATGCATATCATACATTATTTATTCCCCGAATTATTAAAAAATCAGTCAAATTAGGGGTACCACTATTAAAATTTCAAATTTACAACGCTAAGCACATTTCTAAATTGATTCCGGCACTTCTAACAAAGTTAAGAAAAAGTGATTTAGTTGAACAAGCAAAGGCATAACACATTTTATATTGACTAATATGTTATGCCTTTTATTAATCCGCATTTTCCAGACGCTACCCCAATATAATCTGTTTGAGTGGACTCGAGATGACTAAGGGGATTTTAAACTTAAACCTCCGCTAGATTTTTTTACATCTATTAGTGTTTATTTGATGATAGGGGGAAAAGCTTCATCCTAAAATTGGGTAACAGTTCTTTATTGGAAATTTCCCAAATATAGTTCTCTACCACAAATCTCCTAAGGAATATTCGATATCTAAAATTATACGTCCATCTTCCAGTACTGTATTTCCTTGATTGTCTTCCGTTAGGTTTAAACAATTTATAAGATTACATACACCAATAATTATACCAGTTGCTAAATTAATTTTATTCAATCCATGCGAACTTTTGTGTCATTAGACCGAAAGAACTCAATTTAGATGGTACTCTTTTTTATTTTAATGAGAAGATAGAGTACAGGTAAGTATAAAAATATAAGATATAATCCGACTTTTGAAAATAGTTGCGAAAGACTTTGGATCTGGTCTTTATTCTCGATTAGATTCCCTATACATAACATTAAAATCAAAAAAAGGATTAAAAAAGTTCTTTGTTTAATATTTGTTATTTTTCTAGCACCTCTACACGCAGCCCATAATTTAATACAAATATTTGGTAGAGCCAATAGGAACCAAATTGAAACTACAACAATTTCAAACCTTTCAATTATAGGGAACTCGGCTATTTTCATTATTGATATTGAAGGCCAATTGGTATGTTTAAGATATTCTTCGCTGAAGTACAAAAATGTCAGAAAAGCAATATAAAGATATAGTAAGGTAATGAAAAATACGCACAGGTGCGCCCATTTTTTTGATTTTTCAGGTTTTTTGAGAAAAGGATAAAACATTAGTATTGCTTCAAAGCCAAGATATTGAAAAAACATGGTTTTAGAAGATCCTAATATATCTGTTAAGGAATGGTTAAACAATGGTAATATATTGTTGATGTCAGCGTAATCAATTGCAAATAAATTAAGAGGGGGAAGGATCAATAGCGGGATGACTGTACCCCAGAAACAAATGCCTGCAATCACGCGGAATCCACTTGAAACAATATAATAAATCAAGATTAGAAATACTAATCCTATTTGCCATGTATTCATTAAAGGGAACATCCACACTTGTACAACTTCAATATATACTCTATAAACAATTATGGCCAATGAAAAAAAATAAATAACAAAAAGGCAATTAAATAGCCACCCGATCCATTTTCCAAAACAATACTGGTTAATAAAAATTATATCATTGTTAACTGCCTCTAGTATCTTATATATCAACCAAATTGCCATATGTATACTAATACTTGTTAAGATTATTGATAACCAAGCATCATAGCCGGCATCCTTTGCTATCTCTCTCTGGAAGTTCAAAATTCCAATACCAATGACGTTAGAGAATATTAAAAAAAAGACATAAAAATCTGATACCATAAATCGTTCATTAACAACGTTTTTCACAGTCATCCTCCTTATGGGACATTCACTCATCTAAACCTGTCTGAATTATATCCACATTTGTATCAACTGAAATGTTCATCTGAGGATAAAAACTTAAATAGTGTTGATAATTCCAGTTTTTTGATTTAGCCTTGAGTCTCTCTCCAAGCCCAATCGGGTCTACTTCGTATTCTTGAAATATTGAAATCAACTGTTCAATTTGTTTATTAAAGTGTGCCTCCAATAGTTTCTCCGTCTTTTGAACATCTGCTTTCTTGGATAAATCAATCCATTTGGGAACCTTTTTAACCTGAATTTTTAAAGATAGCTTGATGTTTATTACAGGATTTTTTTCGTTTTTGATTTTATATTTCGATTTCGAATCTAAACTTCTTAAAAAAATTCTCCCTTCTTTATTATCATCTTCCACTTTTGTCTCATAACTACCGTGTTTGATTGGAGAATCTAATAATCTTAATAGATAGGACTGTTCCAAATTAATATGATTTATATACTTTCCTTTTTTAAATAATGCAATTCCATCAATTTTAGCTCTCCCATCTTCTAAGATAAAAAAGGTAGATAAGGATCTTTTCCTTCACTATAAAAATCATTCAAAAATATATGAAGGTTCATTTTAGGTAATCCCGCATATTTAATGTTCTGATTGATTTTATCGTAGAAGTGAGCAGAGACCTTTTCTGACATACTAGATTTTATAACTGCCTCGACATCTCCTTCAGTAATCCCCATTTGAAGCCGAGATCCTATAATAGGATCTCTACTTAAATATTGGATAATTTCATCGATCTTTTGTTCCTCAACAAAATCTTCACTAAATAAAATTGTACGTAGTTGCCCTATATCAATTGGGTAGGAGGATTTAGAATTTAAATTTATAAGTACTTTATCAAAAGTTTCCGCCTCAGTGCTCAATGTATGAAATATATTTTTTCCTTGTTCTTCGAAAGTTGGATACACAACTGTTCCTTTTACTTTTTCTTCTTTTAAATCGTAGCCTAGGACTTGAATAATTTGGACATGATCAATAATTCTTTGATTAACACAACCAACTAAAAACAAATTAATACAAAATACTCCCAAAAAATACTTCTTCATTATTCACCTCAATAACTACTCATTCATCAAAATCATTTTTCTTTTTTCTTTCAGGATTAGGATGATACCTCCAAATAGACTTTGGACGTAAATAAGTTTTTCTTTTTTCGGTTTTATTTAATGGTAGCCTAAGAAAGGTATCTGAATAATCTTTAACCCTTAAAGGGTATAACGGAACTGTATAGGGTGCTCCTAATGATTCTAATCGCGTAATATGTGTAAGTATAAAACAAATACCTATTACAATTCCTAATCCACCCCAAACAGCTGAAAAAAATATTAACGGAAATCTTAAAAATCGAATGTTATTAGACATTTTATAATTTGGTGTTGTAAATGAAGCTAACGCTGCTAATGCTACGATAATAAGTAATACATTACTAGTTAATCCAGCTTCCACAGATGCTTGACCAATGACAATACCACCTACTATCCCTAAAGTCTGGCCAACTTTAGTTGGTAACCTTGCGCCTGCTTCTCTTAAAAGTTCGATTGTAAGTTCCAAAAAAATCACTTCTAACACTGGAGGGAAAGGAACATTATGACGAGAAAACCCAAGGGTGCTAAGTAATACTCTAGGTATCATTTCAGAATGATAAGTTAAGACTGCAATATATATTGGTGTTGCAAAAATTGAGAATAATACACTTAATATCCGAATAACACGAAAAAATGAAGCTAATACCCAGGGAAAGTAGTAGTCTTCAGGGGATGTGAAAAAATCAAGTAATGTGGATGGCCCGGTAATCGCGTAAGACGAACCATGATTAAATACAACTACCTGACCGTTAACTAAAGAAAATGCAGCCTTATCAATACGCTCTGTTGGGAGTAGAAGAGGAAAAGGCGAATTGGAATTATCTTCTATTATCTGATGGAGCTGAGAAGAGTCAAAAACTACATCATAATTTATAGCTTCTAAACGTTGTATCATTGTTTGAACGTAGTCATCATTTGTTACCCCATCAATATAGGCGACCACTACTTTAGTGTTCGAAATTGTACCAATATGAATTTCTTTAAATATTAAATCTGGCGTATTAACAGTTTGTCGTAACAAATTTAAATTAGTTGTAATATCTTCAATAAAACCAATTCTTGGCCCAATCACACTATACTCATTCTCAACGTTGTTTTGAACACGCATTCCAGCATTTGTATTAGATATATTTACCAGAGCGCAACATTTATCTTTTTCAGTAATTTGAATGATAGCGTACCCTGTCATCAATTTAGATTTAATACAACCAATATCATCCGTTATTATAATATCTTCGATAGGGATTATTTTTTGTATGTCATTAATATTCTTAATATTATTGCTTTGGTAAAATGGAGCTCTAAAGATCGGGAAAATATGCTCTTCTAATTTTTTCTGATCAATTATTGAAGTATAATACGATATAAGTAAATACCCCTCAGTTTTCGTTAGCTGCGTTTGATAAAAATCATGAGATTTTTTTGCTTTTTCAAGCAAATCTTCTATTGAATGCATATTGCTGCTTGACTTTTCATCTGTTTTTTTTATGTTTTTATCCGAACTTTTTTTTATAATCAAATGTTTCACCTCTAAACACAGGATGGTTAATCAAATTGAATTTATTAAACTTGTTGCCACTACATTTTAATTTTTAGTCAAGTCATTACGGTCAACTACAATTGGAGGCTGTTCTAGCCATCCTTTTTCTCATATAATCTCTTACTTCTTTAGAGCAATTAATTTGACTAAACCCTAACTCAAGCACCATTTTCAACGTTGTTTTTTGAATATTTAAGTACACTCCACTAATTTCAGTTGTATTAATAGGTCTTCGTTTAGTTAACCATCCAGTAGAACTAGTTTTACTATTATTGAATTTGCTGTTCTGTGTATTATTTAATAGCGAAAAATATAACACGCCAAGCTATCATCCATATATTAAGCCCATAGCGCAGTGTGTTCAGTGGCACTCATTTTCGTTTGGTGTTCCGAATCATTCATTTTCTAATTTCTTCTAGACATCTACATAGTTAAATTGTCCATATTCCCAGAATAATATTTATAAAAAAATGAAAGCAATAAAATTAACATTTTATAATGTGAAGAGTTTTTTAGGAAATAAAACTTCTGGTCTTTGCAGAGGAATACTAACTATTATAGGTACTATAAAAATATAGGACCGAACAATTTATATGCCAAAAATATCAGATAGTAGCAATGATTTAAATACCTTGAGCTATTCCCCCAGTGGTTTATTAGTTGTTTTTTCTACAAAACCACTAAATTTATCTTCCAAATCACAGATGGCAGTTACTACGGGTTCTAGGAATAACCTATTTCATTAAGTTCATACTCAACCTTTGGAGGTACTATAGGATATACACACCTAGTAATTATTTTATCTTCCTCTAACTCTCTTAATCGTCGGATTAACATGCATTGATTCATATCAAGAAAATTTTTTTGTATCTCACTTCATCTTAAAGGTGAACGGTGTAACAAAATCCATATAATTGCTATTTTCCAACTTCCTCCTATCTACAGATAAAGTTAAATCGTGTCCATTGAAAAATTCTTTGTCCTTATAATGAATAACCATAATTTCCGACTTTTTACCACGAAAAATGTTTATAGTGACGGATTTGTCAGTATTGTAATTAAAAATATAAAGTGTAATCTTAGTAATGTAAATAATAAAAAAAGAAGGTAGGGATTCAGTTGAAAAGTAGAGCTGCTGTTGCGTTTAAATCAGGAGAACCACTTCAAATTGTAGAAATCGATGTAGAAGAGCCAAAAGCAAAAGAGGTATTAGTAAAAATATTATACACCTCTGTCTGTCATACAGATGCTTTTACCTTATCAGGTGATGACCCAGAAGGTATATTTCCCGCTGTACTAGGTCATGAAGGTGCTGGTGTGGTTGTTTCTGTAGGGGCTGAAGTGACTTCAGTAAAGCCTGGTGATCACGTGATTCCACTATACACAGCTGAATGTGGAGAATGTAAATTCTGTCGTTCTGGTAAAACAAACCTATGTAGTGCAGTACGAGAAACACAAGGTAAAGGTTTAATGCCTGATGGAACAACTCGTTTCTCTTATAACGGAGAGCCACTTTATCATTACATGGGGACTAGTACATTCAGTGAATATACAGTTGTGAATGAAATTAACTTAGCGAAGATCGACGAAAATGCTCCGTTAGATAAAGTTGCCTTATTAGGTTGTGGTGTGACTACAGGTATTGGTGCGGTACACAACACTGCAAAAGTGGAAGAAGGAGCTGTGGCAGCGGTATTTGGTTTAGGAGCGATTGGATTAGCCGCTATTCAAGGACTGGTTCAAGCGAAAGCAAGCCGAATTATCGCAGTTGATCTAAATCCCGAAAAATGGGAACTAGCTAAAAAAATGGGAGCGACTGATTTTGTGAATCCTGCGGATTATGATCGCCCAATTCAGGAAGTTATAGTCGAAATGACAGATGGAGGCGTGGATTATAGCTTCGAGTGTATTGGTAATGTTGAAGTAATGAAGTCCGCTCTTGAAGCATGTCATAAGGGTTGGGGTGAAAGTATTATTATCGGTGTAGCTGGTGCTGGTAAAGAGATTCATACCCGTCCATTCCAATTAGTAACAGGCCGAGTATGGCGTGGGTCAGCCTTTGGTGGGGTTAAGGGAAGATCTGAGCTTCCAAAAATGGTTGAAGATTATATGGAGGGTGATATTGATTTAGATTCGTTTATTACTCATCATTTAGAATTCAAAGACATCAATGAGGCATTTGATTTATTACACAAAGGTGAATCCATTCGTACGATTTTAACATATGGAGAGTGAGATAATGAGTCTTAAATGTATTGAACAACATCGTTCTTTTGAAGGAGAGCAACGTAAATATAGTCATTATTCAAAAGTTTTGCAATGTGATATGAAATTTAGTATCTACTTACCATCAAATAAAGAAAAGAAAAAAATCCCGCTTATATGGTGGTTATCTGGTTTAACTTGTACAGATGATAATTTTAGTCAAAAAAGTGGATTCCAACGTTTGGCTGAAAAGCATCAAGTTGCAGTAATCATGCCAGATACTTCACCGCGTGGAGAACACGTTTCAGATGATACAGGATGGGACCTTGGACAAGGGGCAGGTTTTTATTTAAATGCAACACAAGATCCATGGGCAAAGCATTATCACATGTATACGTATATCGTAGATGAATTAACAGCTATTGCGTCAACTTTGATTCCTAATTTTTCAGGAGAAGAAAGTATAATGGGTCATTCAATGGGAGGTCATGGTGCTTTAGTAATTGGCATGAAAAATGCTAAGAGATTCAAAGCAATTTCTGCTTTTTCGCCAATCTTAACCCCTAGTCAAGTTCCGTGGGGAATCAATGCTTTCACTTCTTATTTAGGTGAAGATAAAGATTCTTGGAAACAATGGGATGCTTCAGAATTAATTAAAGAAGATACGATTCCACCTATTCTTATTATGCAAGGTAGTCAAGACGAGTTTTATCCAAAACAATTGGAAGAGCATATTTTCTTAGAGAATGCTCAAAAAGATAGTCAACTGGTAACTTATAAAAAAATGGAGGGCTATGATCATAGCTATTTCTTTATTTCCACTTTCTTACATGAGCATTTCTCTTTCCATATGAAGTATGTAAGATGATTCTTATTTACAGCAAAATATAGTAACAAAAGTATCCGCATGTAGTTAAGATGCGGGTACTTTTGATTGTTATATTTTGTGATGAAGTATTTTTATAAAAAAGTGTGTTGGGATGGATAGTTTATGTGGATTAAAAAAATGACGATTAAATATTGTATGAAATCAGGGTTATTGAAATTTCAGAATGGGACTGGAAATAAAAAAAGTCAAATTAATTTATTTGAGAGTCTAACTGAAACTTCTAAAGCTATTTCAATAAAAGGTACCATATCTGCATCTCAAGAATTCCTGGCGGTACAGGTAGACAGTATTCCGCCTAATACTAAACCAGTAGAGAGGGTATTTAATTATTTAGGAATTCACAAATTTGCATCTCTTTCTGAGGACGATAATAAAAGGATTTGGCCACTAATATCAAAATGGTAAATTACAAAAAAATAGTAAATATCATTTCAAGTGTTTAAGATGAATAATTTTAGTCACAGACTGAAAATTAATAAAAAAAGTTGATGGAGTACGGCTTATATAAAAAAATGTTAATTAATAATTAAATGAAACCGTACTTATTCAAAGCCCGCTATGGGATTTGAATAAATATAGTATTCGATATATTGAATTAAGGAACCTTGTTTTAAACCCATTTGAAACATACGGAATTGGCTATGAAAAGCAGAATTCTTGTATATTTTCCTCGTCTATCTACTTTGGATTGATGAAGCCGATAATAATGATGAATGGTTAGAAATTGATAATGTTCATAATAATAATAATGTAGCCCTTAAGCATCCCTTAGAACATAAGCAATTTAAAACAGATGCTATGCACATTATCTATGAAATGGAAATTGTAATTGTAATTAAGATGTTCGGTGTAACGGTTTCGGGTACTTTATTTTTTATTTAAGAAAAATGCTTACTGATCTAAGTGAAAATGTTGGAAGAAGATTGTTTTAAGAAAGTCTCAAAAATAGTCAAAGTCAAGTGGCTACCCATATTGCTAAAGAAAATCATAAAAAGTTTTGGGATAAACCATATCAATTAACGGGATTTACTGACATGGAGTTATCAAGAAAAATTTTGATGTTTGATGCTATTCAACAAGGGATGTAGGTTGATATTTTAGATTGATAAAATCAATTTTAAAAATTAAAATTGGGAAATCATATTGAATATGTAAAAAATGGGGGCATGACAAGTAAAGATAGTTATATATCACCATTAATTATGGAAAATAAAATAATAAGAAAAAATTCTTACGGTAGCATGGGTTTCGGTATACCGATAGGTGCGGAATTTAATGATATAGAAAAAGCTATACGTTCCTATGATATATTTTCAAGGTTTGAAATATTTTTAAATCTAACACATGGATACGATTAAAAGTAGAAGTATATGGAGTCCTGATTAAAAAAGGAGTTAAAAATCGATTACATTTAATGTAAGGCCAAAAATGAGATTGGGACGGGAATAATGTACAAATCAATATTTTAAAATGATGTGTTAATTACATTTTATGGTTATAATGTAATTAAATTAAATTTATATAATGGAGGGACAATATTGGATAAAAATGAAAAGGAAAGTTTTGAAGAGAAAAACTCGGTAGAAGAAATTGAGGATTTTTTTCAAGGACTTGGGGAAAAGATAAGTCAATATTCTGGATTGGATATTAAATTTCCAATTAATCAGCAGGAAGAAAATTTACTTTACAATCTTAAAGGTAAACTATCGTTAAATATACCTCAGGTAACTAATAGAGTAACAATGGAAATAATTAAAATTGTTCAAGAGATTTTAGAAAAATCAGTCGGTGATACAGGTATGCTTAATGGAAATATACTGCAAAATATTCAAAGAGAATTATCCCTCATATTAATTGATAAAAAATATCTTAGTCTAAGTCCCACACAGCAGTATAAGTTTTGGGAAAATATAAATTCATTGAAAAATATTGGAACTAAAACTTATGAAGGAAATTCGGTGAATATTGGAGTAATATATTGTCTCGATGAAGAATTAACAATTGAAGAAATAAAGAATTTAAATGTGGAAATCAAAACTATTGAGAATAGAAAGCCTATTCAACAATTCTTTCTGGATGAAAAACCCTTTCTAAGACTAATAGATAACAAATCGTTAGTAGTGTCAGTTAATAAAAACTTTGAAGTGTTTGCAATGATAAGAAAAAAAAATGAAGGGAAAAGCTTGTCAGATATAATCAAATCGCAGTTTAATAACTGGACAATAAATGAGATGAAGAGAAAAACATTTTTGAATTTAACTGATGATTTCAAAAAAACAAGAAAGGGACATGAGTTAAATGAGGACCTAAAAAATGAAATGCGTAAATCAGAAGAATTTTTGATAGCTTATACTAAGGGATTAAGAACTCAAGAACGTCTAAACTATATTTATTTTTCACTTTCAGACAAAAAAATGGATGTATTCCTTAATAAAGAATTTTTTCTTAGTTATGACAATGGGGATTGGAAATTGAAACATTATGGTTTAATGTTGGCTTCATTAATGAGGATTTTATTTACGAAAACGCTAGATTTATTGTATTCTTTAGGGGCCGATTGTTACAAAGAGCTTCATTTGAAAATGACAGCTTCTATAATAAAATTAGTAAACGTTATTGAAATGTTATCGAAAAAAGGAAGTAGTTCAATTTTTATTATTGTACTTCAAAATGAACATAACACTAATCTAACATATAGTGATGCTGAAGAATTTTTGGTAAAGAATAAATTTAAGAAAAATAATTTAGACAGAGACTTTTTAAATGTTATTAGAGATAATAAAAGGCATTTGAGTGTTACAGAGATAGATAAATTTTTATTAGAAACTATTTCAGTAGTTGATGGTGCAATGGTAATTGATGGCCATATGAATATAGTGAGTTTCGGAGAGATTATTGAAATGCCTAACAATGTGGTATATAAAGATACATTTGGTACAGGAACAAAGGCTGCTAGATATGCCTCAAATTTAGGAATTGCGATTAAAATCTCAGAGGACGGTGATATTTACATTTTTAGTAACGAAGAATTGTTGTTGAAAATATAGTGAAATGAGTCGAATGGTCCCAGCAACCGTGATAGGGAAATACGTTAATGAGTGAGATAGCATTTGATACTGAATTGAGACATAATTTGTATTTAATAGTCGAATGAGATTATAGGGAAGATCTCTTTACATTTCCTTAGGTTTTTTTACTGCTAATGATGTGTTTTATAAATAATACTTGTATAGATAGGGGCATACGGCCCTTTTTTAGTACTCTTTAATAAAAGGGAAAGAATGGTGAAAGTAGTTACTTTCAATTTAGATGGAACTTTGTCGATAGAGATAGTTCTCTCAAGCTTGTTATAAAAATCAATACGCGCTGTACATTAATGAACTCAAACATGTATCTGAAAAACAATATGCAAACTGATTTATTAAGTTATATACAAGAGGTATGTTTGGAAAGGAAAAGTATATGGAGTTTATTAGTCATGATTACAAATGCATCTTATGGAATATGCACCTTATTACCCTTCATTTTATATGGAATATTATTCCTCTCAAGTTTGTCGGTATTAACGCTTTCTATAGTATCGCTCCATTGTACCTATTTTCCGTTGTATTCTTTTTGACAACCAGATAATATGAATAAAATAGACAGACAAAAAATAAGCATAAGCTTCTTTTTCAAAATCTTTATCCCTTTTTATAAGCAAATATGTATTTCCAAGATGTTTATTTAAAGAATTAAGTACAATATAGAAAAATTATTCGCAGGATATATAGTAAGAATTTTTGCATTATAGAGAAAGTTCTTACTGATTTACAATTTATTTCTTCTTACAAATAAGCTTTTTATTACTTACTATAAATAGAGTTTCATAATTTATAAATAAGTTGTAAACTAATGGAAAGCAATAAATTAATGTGAATATACCAATATACATATTAGTGGAGAGTTTTAATAAATGAAGAAGAGGGGATTTTTCAATTGGTAAAAACAGCAAATAGTGCATACGATAATTTTATTAAAAATTCTGTGGACTTAGATAGCGAACAAACTGGAATTGCTAGAAATAGTAGAGATTGGTTGTATGGGAATTTAAAAAATTTTCCTAAAGTTGTTGAAAATTTCCCGAAGCTTTATGCAGGGAAAGAAATTATTGGTTTTGGATCTTTTAGAAGAAGAACAAAAATACGTCCACTTGACGATATCGATCTTATGCTAGTTTTTACAGGTGAAGGAACGACGTATACGGAATACGCAGATAAAATAGTATTAAACGTCCCGGAGGATGCAGATAAGTTAAGGAAGTTAGTTAATGATGATGGTACACTAAATTCAATTAGAGTAATAGAAAAGATTAAGAGTAGTTTATCAATAATTCCACAATACAAAAAAGCAGAAATTCATAGAAGACAAGAAGCAACAACTTTAGAGCTCTCAACTTATGATTGGGTTTTTGATATTGTACCAGCTTTTATTACTTCAGAGAATGCTTATGGAAAAAGTTATTATATTATACCAGATGGTAGTGGAAACTGGAAAAAAACTGATCCCAGAATTGATAATGAAAGAGCGACTGAAACGAACCAAAAATTTGATGGGAATGTATTAGGTCTTATTCGTGTTATAAAGTACTGGAATACTAACTGTTCTAAAAAAATATCTTCTTACTTAATGGAAAATATTGTTTTGGATTATTTTCAAAATAAATTTTATTGGAACGGCATGAAACAAGAGCTAAGAGGATTTTTCGAATACTTAAAAACCTCTATATACAATAGTCATTACGATCCCAAAGGGATACAAGGGGATTTAAATACATTGGATTATAATACTAAGTTTTCCATTAGTAACCAATCTAGTGGATGCTTTGAAAACATAGATTTGGCTATAAGGTATGAGAATTTAGGACAACATAAAGAAGCTATAGAATGTTGGAAAAAAGTTTTTGGTGATGAGTTCCCATCACATGAAGATTAGGATGGTGTAAGGGTGTTAGAGAAGCAAAACAGTGAAGAAAATATAGAGCTCTTGAGAGCAATGAGATATTGCTATAACAAGTCAAAAACATTTTATGCGGTAAGAATATGTATTAGTATATTTATTCCGATACTCTCAATAAGTATTTATTTATTTAATCGCGGGAGCACTGGAACATCGAATGCTGGTGTCTGGTTCTCAGTAATAGGTTCCATGTGGTTGTTAATTGCTTATCAAATCGAGAAGCTAGAAAGTGGCTATATTGAAAAAGGAGCTAAGATACAAGAAAAATTTGATATTAACCTATTTAATATAAGATGGAACAATGTGCTTGTAGGTAATCAAATTTCTCCTGAGGACATTAGGGATTTTTCATCTGAATTTAAAGGAGATGAAGAAAAACTAAAAAACTGGTATGGGGGATTATCTTCAAAACACTTCTATGTTAATGTAATTTTAGCTCAACGAAGTAATTTGATGTGGGCAATTTCATTAAAACGTAATTTTTCAATTTTATTATTTGCAGTTTCTGGGTTATATCTAATTTTAACTATTGCATTTGGATTTTTTGTGAATATGTCAATGCAAGAATATATCATAAAAATATTATTACCTTCGATGTCTATATTAATTTATGGTTTTAAAACATCCGATGAATTGAAGAAGCAATCAAATAAATTAGAGGCATTAGGAAATAGTATTATTAACAAATTTGATACTGGGAATTTATCTGAGATTAATGCAAGTGCATGTAGAGAATATCAAGATGCAATTTTTATTTATAATAGAATAAGGTCAATATTAATACCTGAATGGTTATATTGGCTAAGGCAACCGAAAGATGATGAAAAAATGATTCAAATAAATAAAAGATTAACTGAAAGATCTAACTTATTGTAATTTTTTAGGATGTTTATTTTAAAATGTGGTTTTTACCATTGAATTATGTTCTTAATCATTTGATTTTTGAGGCAGACATATTAGTATTGTAAAAAACTTGTAGGAACCCCTACAAGTTTTTTTGTGGATAATATAAAAAAAGTGAAACAAGCTATCTCATAATTTGAATCGGAGCAAACACTCTAGCTACGGGTTGATTTCATTATATATCAAACATTAACATTTAGGTTTTAATATTTGAAAATTATGTGAATTTAGAAAGAGAAAACGAAAGCACGTCTTCCCTTTCTAAAAGTTCCACTTATTCACTTTGTATAAACCTCTTTAAATAAATGTTGATATCATAATAAAATAGTGAAAATATAGGTATAGGTAATTTGAGAAGAATATAGTATTCTTGCTTATTAATCAGTATTTTAATTGGAATGTAATTTATAATTTTCTGATGGATTTATAGTTGTAATGAAATATACTTTTCTAATTAATCTTAAACTAGAAAAGTATGCATTTTAGGATGAAAAGCTATATATTGGATGTTTTCTGGAAATGTTTAATTGTTTGGGTGAGGTCTTGATAAAAATCTTTATTTGTTTTTAGAAACGAATTTATTTCCCTTTTTCATTTGAATTTCACATGAAATTTAGTGTGAATGATTCAAAAGTAACTATACATGGGTACGAACCTTCCTAAACAATTTAGTTTAAATTTGTTAGTTATACTTTTGAAAATTATAGAGCTTATGCAATTGAATAGTTTACAAATTTAATTTAAATATTGACAACAGAATTTATGAAGTACTTACAGATCGTGTTAGATTTGTAAATAAACCAGAAGATATTTACCTGCTACCTGGTGCAGCTGACGCAATTGCTATATTTAATAGACAGGGTTATATGGTCCTAGTTACGTCGAATCAAGGAGGTGTCGGATTGGGTTATATGACTCAAGAAGAGCTCTTAGAAATACATAAACATATGCAAGAAAAATTAATTAATGAAAACGCCGGTGCTCATATACAAGAATTTGCTGCCTGTATCCATCGGCCAAAAGATGGGTGTTCTTGTAGAAAACCAGAGGCTGGTATGCTGCTGCAGTTAGCTCAAAAGTACGATATTGATTTAGCGAGCAGCTATATGATTGGTGACCAAGAAACCGATATATGTGCAGGGAAGAAGGCTGGAACAAGAACAGTTCGAATTGCTGATTCTTTGGAGGAAACAAAAGCAAATTTAAAATTTCCTTCTTTGCTTAATGTAGCGCTTGGAAACATTTTTTAATATTTTTTATGAAGATAAAGTTTTAACAAGTGGTGATTAGTAACAATAAAGATATTTAATTCTACTGGCCAAAAAATAAAGTACAGCATTAAAATAAGAATTTTAGTTATAAAAATAGGCATAAGGAGGTATTTTTCAATGAGTGAATTTCAATCAGGAAAAAGAGAAGGATATATTTATGGTTATATATTTCTTTCGGGAAATAAAGTTTAATCAAAAAAACTCCACAAACCCATATTATATGGTAAATAAGAAGACTCCATTTTGAAAAAAGATTAATCAAAATGGAGTCTTCTGTTAGAAATCCGAATCTAGTTTTTATAAAAAAGATTAATCAAAACTCATAGACATATCTATTACAACAATTTACTTATACCTAACCTATTCTTCAAACCAAAACAGAACTTCAATAGGTGCATTCAAAACCTTCGCAATATCATAAGTGAGTTTGAATGAAGGATTATATTTTCCATTTTCGAGATTGCCAATTGTTTCCCTTCGGACACCAACCTCATTGGCTAGATCTTCTTGAGACATACTTAGCTTTACCCTAAATTCTTTCATTCGAGTTTTAAGTGGCATCTTGCATCCCTTTCTTTTCTCTACGTTCAAATATTTCTAAATTAATTACAAAAGTTCCTAATGGTATTACAACTGCAAGTACAACGCATAATCTGATTACATGTACATTTGCAAAAATAACGATACTTAAGATTAGTAAAACACCCATTACTAATGCCACGAAAAATGACTTTGTGGCAGCAATGCGAACATGTAGGATAAAAAGTTCATCTGGTATAACTTTTGCATATAAAAAGAAGGGGAAGAAAGCGAAAAAGTAATATGTAAATGATGTTTCACCTAAAAATGAATGAGGACCTAAAAGTCCTAGAAATCCTAGAAATCCAATAAACCCCAAGTAAGCCAGTTTGTTTTTCATGTGAATTCTCCTTTGTGATGTATTTCGCACTAATTGTTATAAATATATCACATCAACTTGGAAATAAAAAGGATTGAAAACGGTACGACTTTTTTATAAGCAGTTAATCTTTTTTCAAAACGGTTAAACTTTATTGCAAACCTACATCAAAAATGCCTTTTACTAAATAATATTATTATCTAATACATAAGTATTAAAGGTTTATTAAAATACATATTTTAATAAAGAAAAGACACCTAAGGTGCCTTCCTCTGACTTGAACCACTTTAATTTTAATAACATCATTTTACAATCACAAATATATCTTTAATCTTTCATATGATATTTTATCATTTTTTTCAGTCAATTGCATGAAACTGGTGAAAAATAGGTTATTTTTTGTAAATGCCTTTTCTCCATATCCATTCAATGGGACCATAGCGAAAATATTTACTCCAAATTTTGC
The DNA here is from genome assembly GCF_019091205.1 of Bacillus sp. GbtcB14. Lineage (NCBI taxonomy): Bacteria > Bacillati > Bacillota > Bacilli > Caryophanales > Bacillaceae > Bacillus > Bacillus sp. GbtcB14. The sequence goes on along the minus strand of NZ_JAGXJT010000020.1, from coordinate 10,101 downwards.
TGAATATAATTTGCGCAAAGATAATTAAAATCCCGAAGATACATAATTGCCAGTAATATACCTGTGAGACATCTTTAAAGTTCAACGAAAGAATGACAAGAGTTAGTATACTTTGGCTAATGTAATTCGTTAAAGCATACTTGCCTACGTTCATAAAGGGTTGCAGCTGCTCTATATATTTTTTATTCTCACAAACCCTAAGTAGAGTACAAACATAGAATATAGCTAGCGTTTTCCCTCCAAATAGAATCCATAGTTTAATATCCTGAGAGTAATAGACATCCGTTTTTATAAAATAGTAGATAATAGGACAAGAGAGAAGACATGAAATGCATAACGAACTCCACTGGATAAATCTAATTTCCTTTATTAATTCCGGTACCCTTTTAAAAATATCTTTCTTACCAGCCCATAAACCAATTAAGAACAAGCCTATATATTCCGGAATTCCTATTAGTAATTGTTGAAATTCCTCGATTATTAAAAAGAACAGACGAGCTTTTACTTGTTGTGAATAATGTGTAAATAGATTTACAGTGTGATTGGTAGTGTTGCCTGTAAACATATATTGATAGTAACTAGGTACGGCAGAAATAGAAGAACTTGCTTGTATAAATAAAATAGCATGTAGTGTATAGCTAACAAATAGAGAGATGCAGCCAACTATAAAGATAAGCTTTGTAGATCGCTTATAAAAGAACAATAGGATAAAACCAGCTAAGGCATATGCGTGTAGAATATCTCCATACCATAGAAAGATAAAGTGGAGTAAACCAAAGAGTAGCAAAATACACAATCTACGGCTAAATAGCTTATATATAGAATATCCTTTTGCTTCCGCGTTTTTTATAAAGATAAAAAATCCTACCCCAAATAAGAATGCAAAAATAGTATAGAATTTTGCTTGTATAAACAAATCTATTAAAAAACGAATCCCTTTATCTGTACCGGAATAACCGGCCTGGTTAAAGGGATCTAGTCCCGTCATAGTAGGTAGATTAGAAAATAGGATACATAGTATGGCTATACCTCTTATTGCGTCTAAAGAATAAATACGGGCGTTTTGTTGCATGTAAATTCCCCTTTCTTAAAAAGAAAAACGAGCACTATATTAACTAGCGCTCGAATTACGTCTCGCAAAGAATCCGTCATATGTAGCAGCTGACACTGCACCTTCTAGGCGTTCAATTTCTTCACCTCTGTTATAAGCTACAACAACTGGAGTGCCAGGAATATCGAACTCTTGAAAGGCACTTTGATTTTCTGGCGTAGAGATATCAATACGATAGATGGTTCTATCATGCTTTTTTGACATACTATTGATATCTGGTGCTGCCTTTTTACAATAATGACAAGTTGGTTGATAGTAGTACGCAATAAACTCTTCATGGGATTGTATTTTTTGCTTTAATTCTTCTTTTGAAATATCTTTAATATTTTCGGGCGATCCTTTTGTTTCTGCAGCTGATACAATTGTTTTGTTTGGTGTTACAGTCTCTGGGTTAACAGATTCATTTTTAGTTAAAGTAAAGATAGCGATACAAGCAACGCATAATGTAGTAACAATTGCTCCAATTTTGTAGACTTTATTCATAGTAAATTCCTCCTTAAAGTAAAAAAAAGGACAAACCTCGCCCGAGTTAACTGGGCGTAAGGTTTGTCCTTCACGCTACGTACAATAGAGTATAAACAATGGAAACAAATTTTCTACTTATATTTTAACATATAATCCATATAAAATACTATATAAATTTTCAACAAAAGCACTAGATTATAAAATTTCACGTACCATATTATTTTTAAACCTATTTACAAAGTAAACAGTACATAGTACAATTCAGTAAGCATCTATTTACTTTGTAAACGGGAGGGTCTGTAATGACAAATTTTATTGATCTGGAAGAACTTGCATTAATCCTAAAAATTAATAGCTCAGAGATTGTAGAAAGAATCGTTAAACAATATACGATGGATTCAAAAGATATTATGGATAGATTTGAAATTAGTAAACAAAGATTGTTAGCTTTAAAAAAGCAAGGTGTACTTAAAGAAATAAAAAAAGGTATATTTATAATACCGGATGCTGAGGAAATGCGAAAAAAACAAGTTGAAGAAAAAAGATTACAGAAGTATTCTAACTACGATTTAACGCCAGCATATAAAAAAATAGAGGAAGATATCTTGATAGTGAATAAACTACGCTTCTTTGATTGCCTAACAATGGTAAATAAAAGTGAAGATTCCATGAAATATAATAAGCACTTAGAAAGTACCTTACACTCAATTTATGAAATCTTTAAAGATGGTGGAGTCCTTTACTTTACATTACATAAAGGATTTGATGAGGTCGAAAATTTGCAAGAGCTAAAAGAGTTAGAAATTATACAAAGGAAGTTTACTAAGAATGAATTTATAAAATTTCTAGAATCGGTTGAAATGAGGATTTTGGGAATACAAAAAGTCTTAGGATTCGTTTCTATCTTAAATAATTTAAAAACATTAAAGTAATATTATAATGCATATCATGCTTCCGTTGAGTATTAAACAATTGATGGTTTACAAAAAAATATAGTATGTAAAGTAACTGGTACAGGATCTGTCTTTAGTGATATGTACTTAAAATAAGGATATTTATATAACAATAAATAGAAGGTGAATTAAGTGACGACAAATTATGTATTTACTGGCCACAAGTTTTTGGAATTTGTAGACTCTTCTAAGATTATAGAAGAAGCGAATGAAAAATTAAGTTCTTCTATAAAAATTGAAGATAAAAAGAAATTGAGTACGTATTTTGAAGAAGTAATTAGAAATAATCCTAAAGATAGGTATTTACTTAACACTATATTTTTTGAGCATATAATGTACAGTAGATTAAGAAATATTTTTGTAGATAGATTTAATGTTACAGATAACACGTTAGAGGTTTCGACTTTTAACATGAAAGTAAAGCGAATTCTAGAAAGTTTTAATAACGAAACAAGAATACCGCAAGCACTACTCTCTAAAATGAATGATGGTAAGTATTATTTAATGGATATGTTAGACATAAAGGCTTTAGGTACTAAATTTATTGCAGGCTATGACTATACTACTAATGGAGATAAGGTGAAAACTGCTAGATTTATATTTGTTCAAGTTGTACCTAGAGGAACAAGGATAGGATACTTTATAGCGGGAATAGATATTAATTTCGAAAATGGTACTTGTTTAACAATGATTCGAAATTTAACTGACATAAAAGATATTGAGAATGAAAAAGAGGCAGAATCTAAAAAAAATGATGAGAATAATCAATATGATGATTATCCAAAATCTTTTAATCGCTTGTATTCAACTGTTAAAAATTTGATAGTTGAACCTTTAATTAATTTAGAAAGTATAGATGTGAAGTCAGATAGGAAAGGAATGTATAATTTATGTTCCAATCTTTTACATAATCTATTAGGAGACATCCATGAAGAAGTTTTAAAAGCTACAGAAGAAGAGGTAAAGGATAGCGTCCAAACTATTCTTAGAAAACTATTCCCAAATGATAGTGCATTTATTAAAACTAATACTGCTCCGCTTGGAATGAAAATACAATCGATGTTATGTTCTGCGTTTATAAGCAAAAAGTATAAAACAAAGGATATAGTAAAAATAGCAAAACAGATACCTCTAAAAGGGTATCCAACAAGAATAAAATTTATTTCCAGTAAATTTAGTAAAGGGGCTGCACAATCCGGAGGATCTAAAATTCCTGTTGCCTATACAGATTTATTTCATAGCCTCTATACTGAATTTGAAAAATCATCTGATTTAGAAGAATGGTCTATTTCTTGGTTTTTAGATTTTAGAAATACTAACCCAGATAATTGTTTGGTTTCACAGACTACAATTTATGCTAAGCAGACATCCTTTAGAATAGTATTTTTACAGAAAAAATCACTAGGCAAGGAGTTTATATATCATGTCATTGGAGAACTTAATCATTACCGCTAAACAGGAATTACTCAAGTCGCAAGAAGAGGTTTTAAGTTTACTTGAAACTTTAATTAACACAGTTAATATGCAACCTTTCTCAAAAGAAGATCTTTATCATGCAAAATTAAACGAAAAAGAAATAAACTTTCTTGTGAAACACTTATTACAAGAAAGTTTATTTGAAAAAAGTTATGCCTATGAATGTCTAAAACATGAAGAACATGATGTTGTAGAAGATTTAAACGAAGATTGTGAGTTCTGTGAGCAGAAAATCCATGAAAGTCCATCCCATTTTATTAAAGAAATATTTGAATTAAGAGAGGAGTTTATACAGATGGTAAATTCTAAACAAGAGGAAATGCTAACAAAGTATTTGCAAGAGGAATATATGGATAACTACTTGTTATTGAAAGAAAATGTCGATAAGATAGTCCCATTTTTAGGAGCAGGCGTCTCAAAGCCACTTGGTCTTCCGGATTGGTATGGATTAATTTGGGGTATGAAAGAAAAGCTTCATACAGCAATAGATAAAGAGTACTGTGAAGGTTTAATTAATAGTGGTGATTTCCTAGGTGCTGTAGATACAATACTTGAGTATTCACCAACTTTAAATACTGAGGATAAAATAAAAACATATATAACGAATAAAATAGACAGCGATTTTAATAATCAAGTAGATGAAAGTAAGCATAACATTAGGGATATTATGAATTTGGCTTCTAGTTTTATACTGACTACAAATTATGATAATGCATTAGATGTATATAGGAATAAAGAGAAGGACGGTTATAGTTCTCCTAAGATAATCGAAGATATAGAAAATCTACAGAATCATTTAAATAAAGGTAAAAAGCAAGTTGTTCATTTTCACGGTATGGCAGAAAGGCCTAAAACAATGGTTGTTACGAAAAATGATTATAATGATTTGTATACGGATCGAAAAACAAAAGACTTCCTAAATGGAATTATGTCTGGTAAATTCTTGTTGTTTATTGGATTTTCTTTTAAAGATGTATATTTTAAGGAAATATATAGGGACATTCACAATAGCATAGGCGGTCAGCACTTTATTATTGTGCCTAATTTACATCCCCGTGAGAATAAACAATTATCTCATAGGGGATTAACACCAATTGGTATAAAAGTTCCAACCGAAAGTGATAAGTTTCAGCAAGGCATGGTGGATGCTATTAAATATATAATAAATAGCATCATATAATATATGATAAAAAATCGCCAAATATAAGTTGTAATCCATCTATTCATCTAGTAACGTAAAAAAAGACACTATAGAAAGTGTCTTTTTTTACGTTGACATACTATGAAAGAAAATGTAGTGATTAATCATAATTTGTTGGATGCTTCTTGGTTAAATCTAGTATAACATTAAAACAAACATTTATACATGCAAATTTACATATATTAAGATTTTATCAAATCAGGAGAGTCATCTCAAATACTATTAGGAAAATTAAATTTTTCTATATCTAAAACTAAGTTAGTCTCATTAGGGTCTGATATGAATATCAAACCCTTTTCATTATATGTAATTATTTCACTGCATCTTTTAATTCTTTTCCAGCCTTAAAAGCAGGTACTTTTGAAGCAGCGATTTGCATTTCTTCACCTGTTTGTGGGTTACGTCCTGTACGTGCAGATCTTTCGCGAACCTCAAATGTACCAAATCCAAGAATCTGAACTTTCTCCTCACTTGCTAGTGCCGTTGTAATTGTATCTAATACAGCTTGTGTTGCTGCAGCTGCATCTTTTTGTGTAAGTTCTGCTTTTTCTGCTACTACTTTTGTTAATTCAGTCTTATTCATTTTCTACACCTCGTTATATGTAATTAGGTGACTATTATAACGTGCCTATACTTTTGATGCAATTAGTACTATACCCATAGATTGTTTCTTAGCAGTCTAGATAAAACCATGTTAGTCCTTCTTTAGACTATTTAAAATATAATCTGTGAGTTCACTACTATTAAGCCCTTTTTGCTCTTTTAATTCGTTCATTTCACTAATGAAAGCATTAGTAGAATTAGACTGAAAGAGTAATAACAGTGAAACTGCCTGGTCTAATAGTCTTGTTTTAGGTATATTTGTATCCTCTTTAAGTTTTTCTAATCTTTCATTCAAATCATTGGCTAATGTTGTAGATAATTGTTTTCTATTCACTACTTTATAATGTTTCTTTTTAGTCATATTGAACACCCTTTAACTTTTTCATATTTATATAATAGCATTACTATAGAGTTTCTATCAATTTAATTAAACAACAATAAACTTCATGAAGTTTATTGTTGTTTAATATCTGTGTTCATTATATAATCAATATATAAAGTTTTATTTATTGATTATGAACTATAATTAAACGAAAGGGGGTTACCACGATGGGACTTTTAACTCTTATCATATCAATCTTTATCTTTTCTATAGTTACCCTAGCAACGATTATTGTTCTTTGGCTAAAAACTAAGCAGCTTTATGCTCCAGACATAATTAGATTAACTGGAGCAATTATTTGTTTAATTAGTTCGGGAATTTTACTTATGTTTAAAGATAAATTTGAACCTACTTATAATAATTTGACGGTAACAATTGGTCATTACACAGGGATCTCATTGAATATAACAATTTTATGCTTATTAGGATTCTTCTTGCTGCTTGCTCTTTTTAAAGCAAATAGACTATGAACATAAATTAACTAATAATGGGATTTAAATGAATAATTTCAATGATTTGATTAATTTATTTTGGTCTTGTTTATGGATAGTGGGTTGTGTATCTGTATTACTAATTACTTTGATATTAATGAAACGGATGATTTTTGGAAAATCAACATATAGAGGGTATTCTAGTAGTAATAAGAAGGCGATGGGTGTTGCTTTGTTTTCATCTATTACAAGCAATAATGATGATGGAAAAGATTAAAGAAATTAATTCTATTTAAAATTCTTGTTTTTTCTACTTACAGTTTTCCAGTTGTTGAATCAAATTATGTCGTTGTTTTGAGCGAATACAATAATTATGGGAGGGTAACGTAGTATGCAAACACTAGCAATACTAGCAATTTCACTCGTTATAACTGCTGGCGTAATGTTATTATTCGGTATAAATAACGATTTGAGTTCTATTCACGAAAATCCTTTACCTACAGTATTTATAATAGTGACGGTAGCTATTCTTTCCATATCGTTATATTACTCTGGTAAAGATGCAGATCATAATCTTGCAGTACTTGCTATAAACTTGAGAGACCTTGAACAAAAGCAAATAGATGATAAAAATAGACTATTAGAAAATGAACTGGGAACGACTAGCGATAAATTATTAGTCGAAGATTATGAGGATTATACGAAGGTAACCAGTGAAAAAGGGGTATTTAGAGTTATCTTTACACGTGATATGGATGATAATATGATCATCAAAAAGATTACCCCGATTCTAACTAATTAATATAGGAGAGTTCTCCTGTTATTTACTTTGAAAACAATCAATTTATTAAATATATTCAGATGAAAGGACAGATTGCAATGAGCATAAAAAAACCAATGATATTAGCAATTTTATTTTGTGGATTAGTTTTAGGGAGCTTCATTGGAGGGAGTATTCCCTTAAATAAATTCACTATACCATTACTTTTTATAAGCCCTCTTTTACTAGCTGTATCTTTTAAATTTAGGCATTTAGGCGAATACAATTGGAAAGGACAAATTGTATTAATTTGTTTTTCGGTAGGTGTCTTGCTATTGGCTTATGGTGTAATTTACTTTTTCCATGAATTTGCGAATAGCTTTTTTGTTAAACTTGCAACAATCACTAATCAAAAATAGCATTAGAGAAAAGTGGCTTATGGAAAGGTTTGAGTTAAGTTGACAGCATTACAATTCGTAACTTTTTTATTATTGTTTATATGTATTGTTTCAATTGCTATAATCATTATCGGTTCTAATCTACCTGAGATTGCAAAAATTGTTGTATCAGTTGTAATGGTAGGGAGTTTTATAGGATTAATGGTATGCGGGTACTTCCAAACAATTGAACAGGATCAAACGGTTAAACAAAAAAATGAAAGGTTAGCGTACAACGAAAAAAAACAAGAGGAACTGCTAAAAGAAAAGCTCAAATTACCTATTACAGATATTTTAATAGAACCAGTATCAAAAACGGAGTATTACAAGGTGACCACAAATACAGGGATTTATAAATTAGCTTACGCATATGATCCAAATGATAGGGTTATAGGTTTTAAGGAATTTAAGCAAATCACATCTACAATAAACTAAGAAGGTAATTCTGAGCAGTCTAATTACAATTAAAATTATAGAAATAGAGTGAAAACGTAATGTTTATACTCAACGCTTGAAAAAAAGCTTAGTTAACTAATTAAAAGGAGCTTTTACATGTTAGAGAATCTTGAAATGAGAAAAAAGCAACACGAAATAAATATAAAAAAATATAAAAAAATTCAAAAGTACTACAATCCATTTTTGTGGACAATCTCAATTATCTATTTTCTCTATTTCATGATCATTGATAATTCTCTTTCAGTACATCTATTACTTTCTTTCGTTATCGGCTTGATTCTTTGGAGTATAGGCCTAGCTATTAATTTGAAACTCGTGAACGAATTAAAAGGAAAGGGAAAAATCTTAAATATAGAAACAATAAACGAAATGAAAAATAACAAATATATGAGTCCAGGAAGAAAAGAACGTTATATCACAGATTATAATGCAACGAAAGATGGATTAGAAAAGATAATGATTTATGCTAACTTTATGTTAGAAGCTAAAGAGAGAGAAAACGAAATAAAAGATGATAATAGTAATTTAGATATGTAATTGTAGCGAGAGGAGCATGAAATTATGTCGATAGAACAGTATATTAATCTTCGTAAAAGAGGGAAAAAAATTGAGGAGATTCAAAAACAATCACTTTTAAGTGAAGCTACACTTTTAACATTAGAACTAGGCTATAAATGTTATGAAAAAAACATTTCGTTGGATAAAGCAATTAATCTTATCGATAAAATTGTAGTATTAAATGCAAATGATACCCAAAATACATCATTTAGTACGTCTGTCCATATGTGATAGATAGATCCGAAGGAGAAAGAGCAAATGCCTAAAGAAGAAATGAAAATGAGTATAGATGAAATAAAAAATGCCATATTGAATCCAGATTTAATCAAATGTTTGCATGGTGTTAACATATCTAATCAATGGGGAGCAATAAATGGTAGACAATTGTTATTAGATGTATATAGATTATGTGAGAAACATGAAGATTTATTAAAAGAACTGAACGATTTAAAAAACAAATAAAAGGGTGGTAAAGCATGAAATCAACAGGTGTTACACGTAAAATAGATGAATTAGGACGTATTGTTCTACCGAAAGAATTGAGAAGAACATTAGGAATCGCAGAAAAAGATCCTATAGAAATATTTGTAGAAGGTGAAAAGATAATACTACAAAAATACAAGTCATATGATGCTTGTACAATAACTGGTGATATTTCAGAAAAAAACATGTCATTAGCTAATGGACAAATTGTTCTTAGTCCTGAAGGGGCTGAACTTTTAATTAAAGAAATTCAGCAACACTTAGTAAAGTAAGAATTATTTTATACAGTTATAAACCATATTAAAAGTATTTCACGATACAATTTAAGAGAGAGGAACACTATAAAAATGAAAAAATTAACTTTTCTTAAATTAGCCTTATTAGTTTTATATGTAATGGTTGGACTGAACATATTATTAAAAGCTGACGTTGAAACTCTTATGCAAATAGCTGAAGAACAAGCTGTCATACTCCAAAGAATAATCCTGATATTTGTCTTTATTGGAACTCTATTAACATCTCTTTACTATATCACTCTTCAAAAAGAACAAGCAGATGAGAGGAAAAAAGCAAAATCGTTATTTGCTATGTATATAGTTGTTACAATTATGGCACTGTTTTCTAGTGACATAGCTAATTACATTAAAGATTTTATTTAACCTAATAACATCTATTCATATATATATAAAGAAAAAAGACATCATATGGTTAAAGACATATGAATAATAAGAGTAAAGATAGTAAGGATTGATTATCCCTACTATCTTTTTTTATCTAAACGGATA